>JBJTUI010000377.1:0-4066 GCA_046080625.1 Elainella sp.
ATGAACGCTTTGGTTCAACCTGAAGCGGTTCATCTCCTGGAAATGACTAAATTCCATATCTAGTGGCAACCACGGCAATTCTGGAAGAACCATAATAAAGCAACGTTTTGGAATATCTGGAGACTGGATTATGAGTACAAATGAAAAGATTTCGGAAGAAGTTTCTGTAGATACCTACGATGCTCATATCGTTCCCGCAGAAACCGCCGCTCGCAAGGAGCGGGAGGGAGATGCCTACAAGGAAACGCCCCACCAGCCAGAAGATGCCAGTCTGGACACTTCGGGTGGCTATACCGTAGACAAGGAAGGGCTGGTGAACAATTTCGCGATCGAGCCCGAAATGTACGTCAACGAACCGGGCGATCTACGCGAACAGGAAGAAGCCCTGGCCCAAGAGCGGGCTCAGGAAATGGCCGAAGTGAATGAGACTGATGAGACGGGTAAACTCACCGAGTCGCGTGACTCTCGCGGCAAAGGAACCGGGATTATCTAGGCGCGGGATTATCTCCCTAAATTCCTCTCCCAGAGCGGGCGAGAGACTTTTAATTCGGCTCCCCTTCTCCTGCTCTGGGAGTAGACCGCAGGTCGTGCGTAGCAGGGGTTGGGGGATGTAACTTGCTTCTGCGAAGCAGTGGGCAAACTTACAAAACTGAGATGCACCCGGCCAGATCTCTCCTGTTTTTGGGCCGCTTCTCCCGCCTCCCCCTATCTCCTCCCCAGCAAATATGGCAAAATCAAAACGCTGGGGTTAAGGAGAGATCGCCATGCTCTGCGTCGAGGATTTACTGCAACTGGACTTGTTTCGCTCCCTGCCCCAGAGTCGATTAGATTGGATCTGCGAGCGGGCCGAGCAGCTGCATATCGAGCAGGGCGAACTGCTGTTTCGGGAGGGCGATCCGCCGCGTGGCTTTTTTATTCTGGCCGAGGGCCGAGTCGGAATTACCCGCAGAAGCGGCGGTATTGAGATGCCGATTGGCCAGCATCAAGCCCCCAGTTTTTTTGGCGAAGTGCCGGTATTGACCGACGAACCAATTCTGGTGACGTTTCGCGCCCTTAGCGACGTTCGCTGCTACGAGCTGCCGGGGCCTGATTTCCGCGAATTGCTGCATTCCTGTCGCGACTTTGAGCGGACGATTTTCCGCACGATGAATCAGCGGATGCGGGGGCTGGAGTCTTTCATTCAAGGGCGCGAGAAAATGGCGGCCCTGGGTACTCTTTCGGCGGGATTGGCCCACGAGCTGAACAACCCGGCGGCGGCTCTGGTGCGGGCCTTGAAGTCCGTTCCTGATGCCCTGATGGAGCTTCAGCGCATGAACCTGATCTATGGTCAGCGCCAGGTAGACGAGGCCCATACCCAGCAGTGGCTAGAGGTGCGCGACCGGGGCTATGACCAGATTCGCAATCAGCCGCCGGATGGGCTGGCTCTGAGCAGTCGTGAAGCGGAACTGCTGGACTGGCTAGAAGATTACGGAGTGGAGAATGCCTGGAAGCTATCTGAGCCGCTAGCTCTGGGTGGCGTTGAATTAGCCACATTAGACCAGCTGATGGAATGCTGGAAGGACGATCCCACTGAACTGCGGGATATGGGGCTGCGCTGGTTGGCGCTCTCGTTTGATGTCATGCATATGATTACTAGCGGTCTACGAGGTGCAGAACGAATCGCTGAACTGGTGCAGTCGATGAAATCCTATTCCTACATGGATCAGGGCGTCCAGCAGCTGGTGGATATTCACGAAGGAATTGAGGAGACGCTGCGGCTGTTTTCCCATAAGCTGAGGCAGGGCATTGAGATCCGACGGGCCTACCACTGCGAGTTGCCCCGAGTTCTGGTCTACGGCAGCGAACTTAACCAGGCCTGGACCAACCTAATCGATAATGCAATTGACGCAATCGAGCCGCCGGGTGTGGTGGAAATTAGCACGATTTGCCTGGATGAATTCGTTCAGGTCCAGATTACGGATTCGGGCCGGGGCATTCCTCCAGAGATTCGCTCCCGCATCTACGAGCCGTTCTTCACGACTAAATCCGTCGGCAGCTCAGGGCTGGGTCTGGATGTGGCCCGCCGTATCATCGAAAACCGGCATCAGGGCACCCTATCCTGTGAGTCTCGCCCTGGACGCACCACTTTTACGGTCTGTCTGCCGCTGCGCAAGGCCCAGCCCAGCTATGCTGCTTCGGAGGTTGAGGCCGATTGAATCGGGTGGGGAACCTTGGCAATCCGGTCGATGCCATAGAATCGCTGCCAGAATAGATCGACCAGCCGCGTCGGCAGCAGTTTGGTCATCAGCCAGAGCATAACGTTACCACCCGTGGCGGCTACATAGCGGGGTTTGGGCTGGCGATCCGTCAGGGCTTTGACAATCACCTCGGCCACCTGTTCTGAACTCCAGGCCATAGACATCAGCCGTTGATTCATGGCGACCATATGCTGTAGGGCATCGGCGTAGGGGGTTTGGCCCGGGTCTGCCACCGCCTGCTGCATCTGCTGGCTGGCCCGATTGAAAAATTCCGTCCTGACTGGCCCCGGCTCAATCACGCTGACCCGGATGTTGAACGGTTCCAGTTCCATCCGCAGCACATCGCTCAACCCCTCCAGGGCGAATTTGGAGGTGCTATACAGTCCGCCCAGCGGGAACGCCACCCGTCCGCCAATTGAGCTGACGTTGATAATCCGTCCGCCTCCCTGCTGGCGCATCACCGGAATCACCGCCTGCACCAGGGCAATTACCCCCAACAAATTCACCTCAAACTGCTGCCGCACCAGATCCATTGACACGAGTTCAATCGGCCCCACCTGTCCATATCCGGCGTTGTTCACCACAGCATCGATTCGACCAAACCGATTCAGGGCCGTCTGGGCCAGGGCCTGCACCTGCTGCACCTCGGCCATATCTGTCGGCACGACACAAACCTCTGCGCCCGCCTGGCGGCAGGTATCTGCCACGGCTTCTAGCCGATCAAGGCTGCGGGCGGCCAATACCAGACGAACGCCAGGGAACCGATTTGCCAGCACAACCGGCAGCGCCGCTCCGATGCCCTTGGATGCGCCCGTGATCAGCACCACCTCTGGTTGCGATCTTGAAGTTCGCATGACTGTCACCTTTACTCCCCATCTATTCGAACGAACGCTCCGTTTCCACGCTATCAAATAGCCAGAGATTTCGCTGGAAATTCCTCCTCTTGGTAGAGTCAGGAGAGAACGGCAACATCCGGGTTAGCTCATACCAAATAAGTAGGTAGGTGCAAATACTTGTAGGGAGGTGGAGGTTTGAGGGCGCAGCCCCCAACAGAGGGCAAGCCCTCTGTACTCCCCTGAAACTATCTTCAATTTAATCAAGCCCAGCTACTTATTTTAGATAATGATACAAATAGAGGGAGAAAGCAAGCCCAGGAGGAGAATCAGATGGCCGGAGTCAGTCGAGTTGTCATCCAAGAAGCAGTCGAAGACCTCAAAGCCTTGATGCTTCAGCAAACCCAAGTCGGTGACAAAGAACGTATTCAACTTTTGTACTTGCTCAAAAGTGGTCAAGCCGAATCTGTAACCCAGGCCGCTGCCCTGTTGGGCCGAGGACGTGTCACCCTGCAACGGTGGCTAGCCAAATATCGAGAGGGTGGCATCGACGGGCTGCTGGAGCGTCAACCCCACACAGGACGAGTCTGTCAAATCCCCGAGGCTGCTCAAGCTGAGCTAAAACAACGACTGGCTGAACCCCAAGGGTTTGAAAGCTACAAAGCCATCCAAACCTGGTTGGAGCAGGATTACGGCCATGCAATCAGCTATCAAGGCGTACATAACCATGTGCGCTATCGCCTCCAAGCCAAACTAAAGCGACTGAGCTTCCCCCAATAAAGATACTGTTGGCGAATTCCCATCAAGTGTTACAAAACGCTGAGCCAGAGGGCAGTGGATCGAGTTTCAAGAGAGCATAGAGGCAAAGCTTTTGCTTGGAGGGATATCTCATGTCTTTACGTCCTCAACCGATTCCACCCATTCCTGAAGAAACGGTTCGTGTTGCCCAGACTGCTTTTGCGAAAGGCAATCTCTATTTGACCCTACGCGATCCAC
>JBJTUI010000378.1:0-4083 GCA_046080625.1 Elainella sp.
ATCTACACAATTTCTTTATCTGCCTGCAAATATATAGTAAGGGTTTGAACTCGCTGATAATTGGCAAATTAGGCCCCATAGAATAGTTCTCGATCAAGTGTTGTTGAGTGTCCCGATGACGAATGATGTCGATCTGATTAAGCGCCTGAGTCCTAGTGCAATCGATCAGATCATGATTTACCTTGCTTTCAGCGCGATGCGCATGGGCGGTCATCGGCACGGCGCTTTTTTAGATGCAGCCGCAACGGCTGCCAAATGTGCCATTTACATGACCTACCTGGAGCAGGATCAGAACCTGCGCATGACGGGTCATCTGCACCATATTGAGCCGAAGCGCGTCAAGGTGATTGTTGAAGAGGTCAGACAGGCACTCGCAGAAGGCAAGCTGCTGAAGATGCTGGGTTCCCAGGAGCCGAGCTATCTGATTGAGTTCCCCTATATTTGGCTAGAGCAATACCCCTGGGAACCAGGACGTTCCCGTATTCCTAGCAATAATTTGACTATGGAGGAAAAGCGTCAGCTAGAAGAGAAGCTGCCGCCCAACCTGCCCAATGCCCAGCTGATCAACGCCTTTCAGCTGATGGATATGATCGAGTTTTTGCACGATCAGTCCCAGACCGATCTGCCACCCGATCGCCAGGTTCCCCTGAGTGAAGCCTTTGCCGAGCATATCAAGCGACGGTTGCTCTACTCTGGCACGATTACCCGCATTGATTCACCTTGGAGCCTACCGTTCTATGCCCTGACGCGCTCTTCCTACGCGCCCGCCGACGAAGAGGAACGGGCCTACACCATGATTGACGATACCGCCCGGTTCTTTCGAATGATGAAGGACTGGTCTGAGCGTCGTCCTGGCAATGTGCGAATTTTGGAAGAGTTAGATATTCCAGTCGAGCAGATTGGCCAAGCCCTAGAAGAGCTTGATGAGATAATTCGCGCCTGGGCCGATCGGTATCATGCTAAGGGCGGAAAAAACTTCACCCTGCAAATGGTCATTGGTCCGAAAGAATATTAAGTTTAGCGTTGATTTTTGCAGCTAACTCTGAATATTGGTTGCGCGGGTGATGACAGCTTCCAGTCTTTTGCTACACTGTCGTGCAACGTTTATACTGAATTCAATTGTTCTTGCAAATCTGTCACAATGGTCCGCTGAACTGGCCTCCCTCAAAGGTCAATTTCTGTTTATCTAGATTAACGATTGTCTTAATTCAATGAACTTAGAATTAGACTAATGCTCGTGGAGGTTTGCCAAGCTGGGGCGAGTCTTGGTGTTGTGACTCACGCTATCGCAACAAAAGCTTGGGCGGCTGCTCGCTAGCCTCTGGTACAGTCTAGGCCCTGCTGCTGAGGGGTCGATCATTAATGGGCTGTCCCGGTTGAGCAATTCGCTTAAATGTTGGGACCACATGAGTTTATGGCATTAAGTCCATGGCATGAGGTCCGTGGCATGAGGCCATATCAGAAGACCCAGGGCAAACTGGACTGTCAGCAAACTGAATTGTTGATTAGCTAGATAATCTAGTTACAGGGCTACAGCGTTCACAAGTCCAGCGTTCACGAATCCAGCGTTCACAGGTCTAGAGTTCATAAATTATCAACTGCTCGACCAATGGTTCTCAATCGGTGGTCACAGCAGGTGCTCGCAACCGGTACCTGTGAATGAGCAGCGATTTGACCGCCAGAGCGCTTCAGCGCCAGTTTATCCCTCCTGTGGGGCTATGTTTGATTGTCTATTGCGATTTGTTTATTGCGATTCTACGTTTATTCTTTCCTCGCCTAGGATTCAGCTCACATGAAGCAACTGCGTGAATTTTCCCGTTTCCTGCCGCTCGCCTGTTTTAGTGGAACTGTTGCGCTCACCTCAATTTTGGGAGCGGTGACTCCCGCTCAAGCCAAATTTGAAGATAGTCCCAAGGCCGTTCTGGATGAAGCCTGGCAGATCGTCAATCGAGAATACGTTGATACCAGCTTTAACCAAGTTGACTGGCAAGCCATTCGACAGCAGTTGCTCGCTCGTGATTACAGTAGCACCCAAGAGGCCTACAGTGCCCTCCGTCAAGAGTTAGAGAAACTCGGCGATCCCTACACGCGGTTTCTTGATCCTGAACAATATCGCGCTCTGACCAGCCAGACCTCCGGTGAACTCTCGGGGGTTGGGGTGCGGCTGAAGCTGGATGCTAATACCAAAATCATCACGGTGGTAGAACCGATTGCGAACTCGCCAGCCAGTCAGGCTGGGGTGCGGTCAGGCGACCGGATTCTGGCGATCGACGGTAAATCGACCAAGGGCATGTCGGTAGAAGACGCCTCGCGGCTGATTCAGGGCGACCTGGGAACGGAGATTACCTTGCGGATCGAGCGTACCGGCCAGAATGCCTTTGATCTGCCCCTAACCCGAGCCAGAATCGAGCTGTCCAACGTGTTTTATACGATGCGGCAGGAGCCCAACGCCCGGATTGGCTATATCCGCCTCACCGAGTTTAGCGGCCATGCCCCAGAGCAAATGCGTGAAGCCCTGGAAGACTTGACCCAGCAAAATGCAGAAGGGCTGGTGCTGGATCTGCGCGGCAACCCAGGCGGGCTGTTGCAGGCTAGCGTTGAGATTTCGCGCCTGCTGATCAACAGTGGTTCCATCGTTCGCACGGTCGATCGGACGGGCGACAGCGACGACATCAAGGCCAACCAGACCGCGATCACCCAGCTGCCGCTGGCGGTTCTGGTGGACGGAGGCTCGGCTAGCTCAAGCGAAATCCTGACGGGGGCTCTGATGGATAACCAGCGGGCCGTGATTGTGGGCAGCCAAACTTTCGGCAAGGCGCTGGTGCAGTCGGTGCATCCCCTCTCAGATGGGTCAGGGCTGGCCGTGACGATTGCCCACTACTACACGCCTGGCGGTACCGACATCAGCCATCTGGGGATCACGCCCGACATTGAAATCAACCTGACCGAAAGCCAGCGCCGCGTGCTGGTCAGCAATCAGTCCCTGATCGGCACTCGGGAAGATCCCCAGTATCTCCAGGCGGTGCAGGCACTGCAATCGACCATTGCCCTGAATCGTCGCAGCTCGAACCCGTCGCCAACCCAGTCTGCGCTACCAATCACGGTGGGGCAAGACAGCACTTCGGCAACGCCATCCAACTGATCCCATCCAGGATGATTCGGGTCTAGGCGATTGACCCCTGTGTGTTTGCAAATTATCAGTCAAGCCCCTGTCTAGCCTGACGGGGGCTTTTGGTTTAGAACAATAGGCCAGCGGGCTGGCGGGGCTGCTGCTCCAGGTAGCGGTGCATTCGATTCAGGGCGTTCATGTAGGCATGAGCTGCTGCCACCACGATGTCGGTATCGGAGGCCTGCCCCGAAAACAGCCGCTCGTCCACCTCAGCTGCTCCCCTGAGCCGCACTGTCACCGTCCCCAGGGCGTCAATTCCCTCGGTGACAGATTGGACCGAAAATTCGACCAGCTGGACAGGAATGCCCACCAGTCGGTGAATCGCTCGGTAAACGGCGTCAATGGGGCCGGTGCCGACCGCCGCATCTGTGGTGATGGTGCCGTCGGGCCGCAGCACGGTGACAGTGGCCGTAGGACAGGTGCAGTCACCGCAGGTCACCTGCACATGCTCGAGCTGAAACCCGGACTCCAACACGACATGCAGCTCGTCGCGCAGGATGGCCTCCAGATCCCAGTCGGATATGGATTTTTTCTTGTCGGCCACGGCCTTGAACCGATGGAAAGCTTTGTTCAGATCCGCTTCGTCGAGGCTGAACCCCAGTTCTTCTAGCCGGGTGCGAAAGGCGTTCCGCCCGGAATGTTTGCCCAGGACAATCTGATTTTCATTCAGCCCAATCGCTGCTGCCTCCATGATTTCGTAGGTTTCGCGATGCTTCAACACCCCGTCCTGATGGATGCCCGACTCGTGGGCAAAGGCGTTGGCCCCGACGATTGCCTTGTTGGGCTGCACCAGCATCCCGGTCAGGTGGGACACCAGCCGCGAGGTTTTGTAGATCTCCTGGGTGTTGATCCGGGTCAGGGGCAGCGTCGAGGTTTCGGGTCGGCCCAACAGCGGATTGAAATAGGCTTTCCGC
>JBJTUI010000379.1:0-7039 GCA_046080625.1 Elainella sp.
TGTTTATCTCCTACGGTTTGGTTCAAGCCACCGTGGGAGTTACTTTACCTGCGCTCCGGAACTCCGGGAACGCTCAAAGCTGGTCAAGTCGCACTGGTAGAACCAGTGGCTTACCTTCTGAGCTACTGACAAGTTAGAAAATGGGGCTAACCTCAACTAAAAGCTTAAAAAAACGTAAGAATATATGAACCTGTCTGGTTAATAAGGTTGCTCGAATCGGTCGCTTGACTCAGCACCGCTCACCTCGAGTCCTAAGGCTAGTCTGCGTCCAAACCTGAACTTAAACCAGAACCCAAATCTGAACCAAGACGGCGGCCCCGTTGCTCAAAAGCAGCCGCTCAAGAGGAGCAAGAGTAAAAACCATGGCAGTCGGCAAAAAAATGATCGGTGGAAAAGCAACCCAGGGCAGGCTGGCGCTGGGACTGGCGATCCTGGCTGCCCTGGGCATTACGTCCTATGGGGCAATCCGGCTGCTGGGTCAGCGTCAGGCCGCCGCGCCCGCTCCAGAAACAGCGCCCCTGCCCCAGCGGATCGAAGTCGCAGCCCTGGGAAGGCTTGAACCCCAGAGCGAGGTGATTCGGGTGGGTGGCCCTGCGGGTGAGCGCATCCAGCGGATGGAAGTCAGGCAGGGCGATCGGGTCGAGGCGGGTGAAGTGCTGGCCTACCTGGAAAGCTACGGCGAACGACAGGCCGAGCGCGACTATGCTGCCAGTCAGGTAGCCGAGGCCGAACAGCGACTCCAGGCCACCACAGCCTTCAGTCAGTCCCAGATCCAGGAGGCCGCCAGTCGGGTGCAACAGGTACAACAGCCCGGTACGGCAGAGTTAGAAGCTCAGCAGGCCAGCATTCGGGAACTAGAGGCCGCGCTGGATCTGGCCAATCAAGATTTAACCCGGCTACAGGGTCTGTTCCAGCAGGGGGCAATTTCGCGCCAAGAGCTAGATCAGCAGATTAGCCAAACCCGTCAGGCTCGCGAACAGCTCAACAACGCCCAAGCCAACCTGGCTCGAATCCAAACCCGCCTGCAAACCGAAACCCAAACGGCCCAGTCCCAGTTGCGCTCTGAGCAGGCCAATCTGCCCCTCAGCCAGGTTCAGGTAGCGGTCGAATCGGCCCGGCGCAACCTCCAGCTGGCCCAAGCCAAACTCGATCGAACCATTATTCGGGCTCCGGGGCCGGGCCGAGTCCTGCGGGTAATCACTCGCGGCGGAGAAGCGATCGGCGAAACCGGCATCCTCGATCTGGGCGATACCCGCCAGATGGTAGCCGTGGCCGAAGTCTATGAAACCGACGTGAATCTGGTCAAACTGGGCCAGCCCGCCACAATCACCAGCCGCAACGGCGCTTTCGACCAGGTTCTGACCGGCAGAGTCTCAGAAATCGGCTGGCAGATCTTCAAAAACAACGTGCTAGACGACGACCCCGCCGCCAACGCCGACTCGCGGATCGTAGAAGTCAAAATCAAACTCGACAACAGCCAGCCCGTCGAAGCCCTAACCAACCTCCAGGTCGATGTCCGCATCGATATTTCCAGCTCTCCCACCTCCCCATCTCCCAATCTCCCCATCTCCCCCACCTCCCCCACCTCCCCCACCTCCCCACCCTCTCCATGAGAACCCCCCTAGCCTGGCTCAACCTCACCCACGAAAAAACGCGGCTGCTGGTAGCGCTGGCGGGGGTGGCTTTTGCCGTGATTCTGGTGTTCATGAACCTGGGATTTCTGGGCTCTCTGGCCAAGGCGGCGTCCCAGGTCTATACCCAGTTTGATGCGGAGGTGTTTTTGGTTTCGCCCCAAACTCTGGAAATCAGCAGTAACCGGGCCTTCCCGATTGAGCGGATCTACCAGGCCGAGGGGATTGCCGGGGTGGAGCGGGTGATGCCGGTCTATGCGGGCTACTTACAGTGGCGCAACCCCGAAACGCGGGTCAGCCGTTCGATTTTTGCCTTCGGGATTAATCCAGACGACCCGGTGTTCTTGTCGGACGAAATTCGCTCCCCCGAAAACCAGGCGGCCCTACGGCGGCCCGACACGGCCCTGATCGATCGGCTGTCGCGCCCGGAATTTGGGCCGCAGACCGTGGGCACCGTCACCGAAGTCGATCGGCGCAGGCTGGCAATTGGCGGCCAATATAGCCTGGGCGGTGGCTTTGCGGCAGACGGTACGCTGCTGATGAGCGACCAGAATTTTCGCCGCTTCTTTGATCCGTTTCCGCTGAGTTTGATCAGTCTGGGCCTGATCAAGCTGGAGCCGGGCGCAGATCCTGAGCAGGTGGTTCGGGCGCTGGAACAAACCCTGCCCAAGGACGTGATTATCCTGACCAAGAGCCAGATCATCGACCGGGAGCGCAGCTACTGGATCGCCACCACCTCAATTGGCTTCATCTTCGGCATGGGCGTCACCATTTCCTTTGTGGTGGGCGTGATCATTGTCTACCAGATTCTCTATACCGATATCTCGGATCACATGAAGCAATACGCCACCCTGAAGGCGATGGGCTACCGCAGCGGCTTCCTGTTTCGTACCGTGATCCAGGAGGGGATTATTCTGGCGGTTCTGGGCTACATTCCCGGTTTTGCGATTTCGCTGGGCCTCTATGAACTCACCCTGCGGGCCACGGCGGGCGGGCTGCCGATCCAAATGGAGTTTCAGCGGGCGATCTATGTGCTGCTGCTGACGATTGCCATGTGCGTTCTGTCGGCCCTGATCTCGGTGCGTAAAGTAATTGTGGCCGATCCGGCGGAGGTGTTCTGATGGCAAAGCTCAAACTCCGCACTCCCCTGGCCTGGTTCAACCTCACCTACGAGCGGCGGCGTCTGCTGACGGCTCTGGCAGGCGTTTCGTTTGCCGTGCTGCTGATGTTTATTTTTCGCGGCTTCGAAAACGCCCTCTACGACAGCCAGGTGCAGCTGATTAAACTGCTGAACGGCGATGTCATGGTCGTCAGCAAGCTGAAAACTAACATGTTTGTGCCAGAGCAGTTTGCCCGTCGCCGCCTCTACCAGGCCCAGGCCTACGGCGGCGTTGAGGCAGCCTATCCGCTCTACACGACCACGGCCTACTGGAAAAATCCCCAGACCAGGCGGATTCGCCCCCTGCGCGTCCTGGCCTTCAACCCGGAAGATCCGGTGCTGCCCCTGCCAGGAATTAGCGATAATCTGGATCAGCTAAAACTGCCCTGGACGGCGGTGATCGACCGGCGCTCTCGCCCTGAGGTGGGGGCCGATGCGGGTCGGGCAACGGAAGTATCGGAACAGCAGGTGCGGCTGGTGGGTAGCTTTACTTTGGGCACCGACTTTGCTTCCGGCAATGGCAATCTGGTGATGAGCGACCAGAACTTTTTGCGCTATTTTGGCAGCCTCGGCCCCGACCAGGACCGGCGCGATCTGAACACGGTGGATGTGGGCCTGCTGAAGCTCAAACCCGGCCAGAACCCGGACGCCCTGGTCGCCACCCTGCGCCGCCAGCTGCCCAAGGATGTGTCGGTCTACACCAAGGCCGAATTTGTCCAGATCGAGCGGGAATACTGGCGCAACAATACCAGCATTGGCTTTGTGTTTACCCTGCTGGCCACGATGAGTTTTATTGTCGGGGTGATTCTGGTCTACCAAATTCTCTACACCGACGTAGCCGACCACTGGGCCGAATATGCCACGCTCAAGGCCATGGGCTATTCCAACTGGTACCTGCTGGGCGTGGTGCTGCAAGAGGCGATGATTTTGGCTGTGATGGGGTTTATTCCGGGCTGTCTGGTGAGCGCGGCCCTCTATCATCTGGCGGCCAACGCCACGGGTCTGCTGATGCAGATGACCTCAACGCGGGTGCTGAATCTGTTTATCGCCACTCTGGTGATGTGCGCGATTTCGGGCATAATTGCTGTCCGCAAGGTGCAGGCGTCCGACCCGGCGGAGGTGTTTGGCCTCTAGCTCTAGCCTTCTGTCTCCGGCCTTCTGTCTCCGGCTTTCTGTCTCCGGCCTCCTATCGAAGTCCCGGCTCCCTGCATCCCTGCATCCCTCTATTCGTTTACGCTGGTTGCGCTATGAATTCATCTCTGCCGCCGAATCTGTCGCCCAATTTATCGCCGGACCTGTCGCCTACACCCGACTCAGCCCCTTCAACAATGGCGGTGCAGATTCGTCAGCTCAACTACTTTTTCGGTCAGGGCGATTTGCGCAAACAGGTGCTCTATGACATCAACCTGGATCTGCCGACCGGCCAGATTGTGATCATGACCGGCCCCTCGGGCTCAGGTAAAACCACGCTGCTGACCCTGATTGGAGCCCTGCGCACCGTGCAGGAAGGCAGTTTACAGGTGCTGGGGCGGGAGATCGTCGGGCTGGGCAAGGGGGCATTGGTAGAAGTGCGGCGCAACATCGGGTTTATTTTTCAGGCCCACAACCTGTTTGCCTCCCTCACCGCCGCCCAAAACGTCGAGATGTCGGTGGAGCTGCTGGACGACTGGGCCGACAAACGCCAGAAGGCGGTTGAGATTCTGACTCAGCTGGGTTTGGGCGAACGGGTCGACTACAAGCCCAGCGCCCTGTCGGGGGGACAAAAGCAGCGGGTGGCGATCGCTCGTGCCCTGGTGAACCAGCCGACGCTAATTCTGGCCGACGAGCCGACTGCCGCCCTCGATAAACAGTCGGGCCGCGAGGTCGTGACGCTGATGCAAAAACTGGCCAAGGAGCAAAACCGGACGATTTTGATGGTGACTCACGACAACCGAATTCTGGACGTGGCTGACCGGATTGTCACCCTGGTAGACGGACGGCTGGAAACCGACGAATCCCCCGACAGCTTCGTCAACACCCACGACCCCAAAGCCCTGGACCGGCGTATGTTTGTCATGTAGGAGCGCTAGCTCTGAAACCAGGCTGTGATTGCCAGAGCCAGCCCATCTGCCGCATCGTCGGGTCGAGGAATTTGATCCAGCTTTAGCTCTCGGGCCACGGCCTGCTGCACCTCGCGCTTATCGGCGTTGCCGTAGCCGGTCAGGGCCTGCTTGACCTGGGCGGGCGTGAACTCCACAAACGGCAGGCGCAGCTGGGCCAGCACCAGCATCACTACACCGCGCGCCTGGGCCACGGCGATTGTATTGCCCATCTTGTAAAAAAACAGTTTCTCAATTGCTACCAGATCCGGCTGGATATAGTTGAGCAGACTGGTGAGGTCGTCGTAGATGATGCAGAGCCGGTCGCCAATTTCCTGCTTGGCCGGGGTTTGGATGATGCCAAAATCCAGAACCGAGAGACTGCTGGGGGGCTGGGTTGAATCGCAGAGCACGGCTCCGAATCCCAGGGTGGCCAGACCTGGATCTAATCCTAAAATGCGTTTCTCCATGCTTATTCGGAAACAGGGCTCGGGAACGGGGCTAGGGAAAAGGCTGGGCAGCAGCCAGATGCCTCACAAGATACCGCAGAATTGGCAATTCCAAACAATTTCTCCAGCGGTTTTGCCAAGGCGATGGCCCAGGGACGAGTCCCAGCAGTCTCTATAGCCATAGTCTTTCTGGTTAGGACGGGGTGCAGGGGTGGAACCCCTAGCTGGGGGCGCAGCCCCCATACCCCCTTCTGTCCTAAGCTAAGTGCGTAGCGCTATAAAATCCGACGGTCTCTAAAAACAGCTGCTAAAAGCAGAGAGCGGGATTGGACATAACCCCGCTCTCTCAGATTCCGTCATCAGATTCTGTCAATTATTCAGTTGTTGAGCACCTTGAAGGGAAGCCTGGGGACTTGATGGCCCTTAGCCGTTCACCTGAAACGAAGGTCTGAAAGACTTGGCTCCGTGCCAAACGGGAGAGAAGCTCGCCCGATCTGGCGCTATCATGGCTGGGGGGAAATGCCAATCATCAGAACAAGAATCAGAATTCGTTTGAGACTAACGGCTTGAAGCGGTCACGAGTTCTTCAGCTTCATCTTCTGACATCCGCAAGCTAGGGAACAGAAAATGATTCTCCTCAACATATTGAGCGCCGAAAAGGCCCTTCTCAGCCCAGAAGTACCGATCTGTGGTGTGCTCGTTGCGCTTGACCAACAGCAGAGCCGGAGGCACAATACCTTCAGCTTGGATAAACTTGCGGGCTGCGGTGACGGGTTTTTCCTCGCCGCTTTCAATACTGTACTGAGGCACTAATTCCAGAATCCGACGTCCTTCCAGGCGACGACGACTCTTACGTTTGCGTCTTCTAGCCAACTAATTACCTCCTCTCTACATTGCTCCTTGACGAATTCTTGCAACTGTCGTTAATGTAACTCTAGTTACAAAACACTAAGACCGTGCAAAGTATATCGGGTTGAGATTAAAATTTCAACTTCCTTTAAACTTTTGATACAAAATCTAAAGCAAATCTATAGGACAGGCCAAATGAGTAGAGATTATGCTTCAGATCTGGCTCGCATCTGACTTGCAGCGGTTCAGGTCTCCAGGTGAAGAGTTGTGACTCTTAATAATCTTATAATATCTATAGAATTTGGTCAAAAGCTTCGTTCTCCTGCCGCCTTGATAGAAGCGCCGATAGAAGCACTGACAGAAGCGCTGACAGAAGCACATAGCCTTGCGGCCCGTGGTTGAATTCGCCCCAGCAAGCAGCCCGCTTGAGCTACCCTTGAGCCATTGAGAGTGTTGCCATCATGCCCGCCAGTTCAGAATTTATTAGCTTGTGCCAGTCCCAGGTGGCGCTCCTGACCCAGGGCATGGGGGCAGCCTTGACGATTGTCTATCTGACCGAAGAATTGACCAATAGCGGCGACACCCATCTGATTCCGGCGATTGCCTATCCAGAAGCCGCGCTGGACTGGGGCGAAGAACAAATTGTGATGTTTCTCACCCAGGTGAAGGCTAACCTACGCCAGCGCCTGTTGGCTACCCGATCTTTGCCGAGTGTGGTGCCAGGTGCAGTATCAGGTGCAGTACCAGGCGCATTACCAGATGTCGTGCCAGCGACGGTGCATCCACTGCCCACCGATTCACCGGCACCCGAGGCCTACCCTCCAACTGAGCGGCTGCTGCCCCAACAGCAGATTGTGCGCCCGCTGATTTACC
>JBJTUI010000380.1:0-20790 GCA_046080625.1 Elainella sp.
CCTCGTCCATCAGATTCTGGAACGGGTTAGTATTCTGCCAACGGTAGATACTGAAATCGCGTCGATCCAGCGTCAAAATTCTGCCATGACCCAAATGCTCTGCCAACACGACAAGCGAGGCATCTGCAAAATCCATTGGCAGATCAACATAGCGCTCGATCAACTCGACCATTCGATCAACATGCTGGTTTTGAAGCTGAAAAACTTCAAACAAACCATTGCTTAGCCCTCGCAAAAAACTGCACTTCGCGGTGTGGTTGAGCAAGAAGCAGACTTCAGTCATGACTGGATAAGTCGAAATCAAAGGCTCTGTGATTTTGCTAAAAGCCGCCTGCGCCTGAGCATGAAAATTATCTCGCCTGTCTAATAGAGCAACGAAAGCTCCCGTATCGACCATGATCATAAACACCCCTGCTGCCGCTTGCGGTTGAGCTGCTCTCGAATCTCTGGGTGATCAGTCGGTGACTCTTCCTGCCCATCCATGCAGCCGACCAAGCCCAATGCTTGAAACCGTTCCAGCGCAGTCGGTTGAGGCAGATCTGGGTTAGGCAAAGGCTTGATTTCGGCAATCGGTTTGCCTGCGGCGACCACCACAAAGCTCTCGCCCGCCTGCACGCGCTGCAAGTAGGCCAGCAGATTGTTCGAGACTTCTTCCAGCGTGATTTGTACCATCGCAGGCTGCTCCTGAAGCGGTGTCTCCATCCTACTGGAATCCTGCTTGAATCACAGCGGTTAAACTGAGAGACAAGTCTGTACAAACTCAGCCAACTTCGATGCAAATCACCATTGCCCTACCTGACCAGTTAGCCGAGCAGCTCGATCTCCAGCCAGATGCCTTGACCCGGTGCGTGTTGGAGCTGATTGTGGCCGACCAATATCGGCAGGGCAGGATTGGCGCAGGTGAGGTGCGGCAGATCCTCAACCTGGCCTCGCGCTGGGAAACCTACTCATTTTTCAAGCAGGAACAAGCCTATTTGCCCTACAGCGAAGCTGACCTGGAGCAAGACAGTCAGGCGATTCGTCGGGTCTTGGCCTCGGAATGAGCAACGTTTCTAACACATCGCTACCTCCACTAAAATCAAAAAACGCCCTCAAAATTCAGCCCGCTTTAGCCAACTATGACCGCTGCTCTGACGCCAATCTCAACCGTTGAAGAATTCCTCAAACTCCCCTACATTGAGGACTCTCCGGCCTGGGAATATGTCGATGGGGTAGCGCTGCAAAAGCCCATGCCCAAGACTCGCCACGCGATCCTCCAGAAGCGGCTCTTATTTGAGATCGACCGCCACAGCGAGGTTTATACTGCCTTGCCCGAACTGCGCTGTACGTTTTCGGGACGGTCGATTGTGCCTGATGTTGCCGTAGTGGCGTGGGAGCGAATTCCAGTCAATGCCGTTGGAGAACCAGAGGATAATTTTCTGGCCGCCCCCGACTGGTCAATCGAGATTCTTTCGCCCGATCAGCAGGCGAATCGAGTGATTGATAACCTGTTGCACTGCATCCGGCAGGGCTGTCGGTTGGGCTGGATGCTTGACCCAGATGATGATTCGGTGCTGGTGTTTAGGCCCAAACAGGAACCCAATGTCTGTCGCGGTGATGCTCGGCTGCCGGTTTTAGAGGGGGTTAATCTAGTGCTCACAGCCGAGCAGCTCTTTGCCTGGTTGAAAATCGACAGGCGCTAAATTCAATGCCTCAGCTCAGCCCTAGCGCATCCCGAAATTCGCCCACCCAGGGAATCTGGGCCAAATCTTCGAAGGTGATCTGGCGCTGCTCGCGGTCGAGTTCTTCGATCCGCTGGTTTTCGGCGTACATCTGCTGCTGGTAGTAGAGGGCCAGCTCGGGCAGGGCGTGGCAGTCGGTTTGTTTCCAGAGGTCGAGGAAATGGCGGCGGCGCTTTTCACACATCACCCGCTCCAGGCTGGCAATGGCGGTGCGGACGACCAGAGGGGCGCGCAGCAGGTCGCGCTGGGTTTTCTCATCGAGCTGGAACAGGGGCTGGACAAAGGCAAAGCGCTCGTCGGCCTCCATGCAGCGGTCTTGCAATAGGGAGAGCAGGTCGGTTTGGGCTTCCCTTGGGTCGGCGGTTTCGATGTCGAGAATCAGCTGCCAGAGCAGGCGGTGACGGCTGAGGCTAAAATCCAGATCGCGCTCCTCCAGGGCGGATTTAATCAGGGCGCGGTATTCCGGGACATGCAGGTAAAGGCGCAAAAGCTGAATCTCAGACTCTTCTAGCAGCGAGCGGTCTGCCGGACTCTGCCACTTCTGGGAGCGCCCGTGCCAGCGCTGGCCCCGAACTTGGGTGCGCAGGTCGGATTCGAGCTGAATCGTCAGGCGTCCGCTGTTTTGGCTGAGCAATTCGGCGCAGCGGTGGATGTAGTGGGTGCGCAGGGTGGCGTTGGGCAGGTTGCCCAAGAGCTGGACGATCTCCTGGACGCCCTGCTGAAACTGGTCGGCCTGGGTCAGGTCAATCGCGGCCAGGATTTGCTGCACCTGCCAGTCGATCCAGAGCGGCGCGTCCTGGAGCAGATCGCGGTAGTCGAGGGCGGTGTGGGTTTTGAGGAATTCGTCCGGGTCTTTGCCCTGGGGCAGGTTGAGGACGCGCAGCTTCACCTCGCCCTGGTAGGCCAGCTCGGCGACTTCGCCAATTGCCCGTTCGGCGGCCTTGGTTCCGGCGGCGTCGGCGTCAAAGTTGAGCACGATCTGCTTTGATTCGGTGTAGCGCAACAGCTGCCGCACCTGAAAGGCGCTGAGGGCAGTGCCCAGGGAGGCGACGGCGTTGGTGATGCCCGCTGCGTGCAGGGCGATCACGTCGAAATAGCCCTCGACCACGATAGCCCGGTCCTGCTTGGCAATCGCGGCTCTGGCCCGGTCCAGGGCGTAAAGGGTTCTGCCCTTGTCGAACAGTTCGGTTTCGGGCGAGTTGAGATATTTGGGCTGCTCGTTGCCCAAGGCTCTGCCGCCAAAGCCGATCACCCGGCCCTGCAAATCGTGGATCGGGATAATCAGCCGGTCCCGGAACCGGTCGTAGTGGCCACGTCCTTCCTGACGGGAGACGATCAGGCCCGCCTGTTCCACTAGCTCCACCGGGAAGCGCTTTTGTTCAACCAAATAGCCGTAGAGGGTCTGCCAGCCTGCCGGAGCATAGCCCAGCTGAAACTGCTGAATCGTCTCGTCCGTGAGCTGACGTTTTTCGAGCAAATAGGCGAGGGCGGCCTGACCGTCGGGCTGGCGCAGGGCATGTTCAAAAAACTTGCTGGTCAGGGCCAGGACTTCGTAGAGCTGGTCGCGCAGGGAGAGCTGGCGCTGCAATTCCTGACGCTGGGCGGGCTCCAGGGTTTTGATCGGCACCTGGTAGCGCTTGGCCAGATCCAGCACCACGTCGGCGAAGGGGCGTTTGCCGATCTCCATCAGAAATTTGATCGCGTTGCCGCCCGCGCCGCAGCTGAAGCAGTAGTAGAACTGTTTGCTGGGGCTGACGCTGAAGCTGGGAGATTTGTCGTCGTGGAAGGGGCAGAGGCCGGTGTAGTCCTTGCCCTGCTTGCGCAACACGACATGCTCCGACACCACATCCACAATATCGGCGCGCTGTTTCACGTCTTCGACCGTATCGGGATGGAGGCGAGGGATTTCCATATCTGGAGTGACCGTCCGAGCGTTAGCGGGGTAGCACTCTGAATATAGCGGGTTATGGGGGCGATGAATCACCCGAATTGGAGGAACCAGCGGCTGGGGGGGCACAGTCGCAGATTAGACCGGCCAGAAACTCCTGGATCACGGCCAGGGTGGGTTCAATCGATTCGATAAAATTGCCGACGTTGCGGGCGGCCCGAGCCAGCACCACGCCGTCTACATAGACCTCGGGCGTTGGGTAGCGCTCCAGAAATTCCAGTAGGGAAATCTTGCCATCGTCCGCCGTGGAGAGCGCCAGGGCCGAGCGCAGCGCCTTGATTTGAACGCTGTCGATCCGCGATTTGGTATGCACCACCTGGCCGACCTGAAACAGCACGTATTCGCCGGGAATCGAGTTGCCAATTCGGTCAACTAGCCTCAGGTTCAGGTCGACTTCGCGGGTCAGAACCTGCCGCAGGGCTTCGGGTTCGACCCCGGAAAAGTTGAGATACCAGCGCAGCTGGCGGGTCGTGGTGCCATTGTCGGCAAAGTCGCGCAAATCGCCAATCGGGATCGAGCGGCCCAGAGGACCAAAGGTGAAAAAGATGCGCTCAGCCGCTACAGCCTGGGAGGCCAATCCGCCGCTCAAGAGGACAGCGCTGGTCAGACCCAGCAGACAACCAGATAGCCAGCTCAGCCGGGGGCCAGAACGCCGGGGCCGGGATAATTCAATTGGGTTCATGGTAGGAAACCTGCACAGGGAAATTAGCGGATGGGCGTGGCTGCCTGAGCTGGATTTTGGGTCGAGCCTTGGGGCGGGCAGGGCTGGTTCAGGGTTTTGGTGGCGGTTGACCCAGGGGAAGGCTCAGCCGAGCCGGAGGCCAAGCGGGTCTGGGAGGGGGAATCAGTCGCCGAGCGGGTTTCGCAGTCGCAGATAATGGTCTGGAGATACTGCTTGGCCACTTCCAGGGCAGGCAGGACGCGCTCCACAAACTGGGCCACGTCGTTATACACGGTCTCGAGGCCCGTCAGGTTAATCTGCACGTTGGGTTCGGGGTAGCGCTCAATGATTTCGATCAGCGACAGGCGGTTGTCGTCGCCCAGGGCAGTGAACACGGCGCTGCGCAGGGCGTCGGTGAGTTCGGGGTTGGTGGGGGTGCTGATTAGCTTGCTGAGCTGGATCAAAATAAAATCGGCGGTGGGACTGCGCAGCTCGCTTTCCACATTTCGCAAAAATTCCGGACTGATATAAATTTCGGCCCCAAAAATCGACTGCACCAACCGGCGCACCTCCGGCTCGCGCTCGAAATAGGCTTGAATTTCCGGCGTGGCGGCTTCGCCCGTGGCGGCAAACCGGGCAATGTTGCTGACTTCAAAGGTCTGCTCTCTGCCGTCAAATCGGAGGGTGATAGTTTCGGCAGCCTGGACCTCGCCAGAAAACAGAACGGCGCTGGCGGTCGCGGTTCCCAGCACTAGGGCCTGAATTAGCTTCCAGGTCTGCTGACCCAGAGGTTGCCTAGAAGACCGAGCAGGCGGAACAGGAGAATGAATCGGGCGGTCAATCTTGGGGAAGGCCATAATCGCTTGTGATAAACAACAAGGGAAAGAACGCTGTAACAGTCTCAGGCAGTTGATGTCCAGGAGCTTCAGGCTTGACAGTAGGCATTTACCTGCCGTGGTTCCAACCAGAACCGATTGATTTGCAAAAACTTGTCTGCAAAAAAATATCTGAAACAGACAGTAAGCGGAACTCCTAGGTTCTGTCAATTTGGTTGGGCAATTTTGGCTGGCGTTGAGCGCTTTTGGTATAGCGCTGCGGCGATTTGGAGACAATTTCTTTTGAGTTCGGTGCGCCAATTTCCCGGAAAGCTGCTATCTCTTAAAGGATCAAAAAACAGGACTATCCTTGGGTCTGCCAGCCTCCAGCCAGCAAGGGAGCAGAAGAGGCTAGCGGGCGGCGTCGGATTCTTGAGTCAATGGAAGGAAATCAGATGGGACGAGTTTTTGTAGCGAGTGGATTTGGGGGTAATACGGCTCTACTGGACGGCGGAGTAGCGCTGCAAACCGTCAGCACCCTCTGCGACTGGACAGTGCAATACCTGCGGGCCAACGGCTACGAGGCGGCAGCCGTCCCCCAAGAGCTGACCGCCAGCCAAACGATTGATTGGATCAACCAGCAGGCCCAGGTGGATGATGTGGCGATTCAGCTTTGCATCAATCGCAGCCCCAACCCGGCCCTGCGCGGCACCAGCCTGCTGCATATCGCCGCCAACGAGCAGCGGCGCACCCAGGCGGATCAGCTGCTGCAAACCCTGCTGCGTCGTGCCCCTCAGCTCGCTAGCCAGGGCGTCAAGCCCGATACCACTGCGCCCCTGGGTCAGGCGGCTTTCTGTCGGCAGCTGCGGATTCCGGCCCTGATTTTGCGGCTGGGCTACACCACCAACCCGGAAGACCGGCAGATTTTGCAGACCCAGATCCAGGAGGTAGCGCTGGGGGTCGCCGAAGGATTGGCCCTCTGGAGCCGGGCGACCGTCAGCTCAGCCAGCCTCCAGCCGGTGCCCGCCTATCCCTCGATTAACATCAACCTGAACGGTGCGATCATCTACGGTGAGGGCATCATCGCCCTGGGTAATTTCTATGTGCCGGTGGATCTGGTAGACCAGCTGGGGATCGAGCTGCCAAGCAGTCTGCACCGACTCAGCTATCGCAATGTCACTTACCTGCGGGCGATCGACCTGCGCGACTTCAACCTCTCGATCCAGCCCGATAAGGAAAACCACACGCTGATCCTGCGCAGTCTGCCCCTAACTGCCGGTCAGCTAGATCGAATTATGGGCCGGAGCACGGCTTCGGAGGTCCAGATGATCATGTTTCTCAGGAGCCAGAACCCAGAGGGTTTCCTCCGGTTTACGGAACTGCCCAAGCTCTACCGGGAAGAAGCGGCGATTGAAGGGGTGAATGGCGATATTGCCTTTGCCCAGATGTGTGTCGAAACCCAGTTTTTGCAGTTTGGCAGCACCGTTCGGCCTGAGCAATATAACTTTGCGGGGCTGGGTGGCCTAGGAGACGCGGCGGAGGGAGCCAGCTTCCGGGATGCCCGGATTGGGGTCAGAGCCCAAATTCAACACCTGAAGGCCTACGCTACCTCCGAGCCTCTGGTGCAGGAGAGTGTGGACACCCGGTTTCAGTTTGTCCGCCGGGGAGTGGCACCCCAGGTAGAGGATTTGAGCGGGCGCTGGTCGGCTGATCCAACCTATGGCAGTCAAATCAAGGCCGTGCTGCGGTTGCTCTACGAATCGGCGGGGTTTCTGTAGCGGAGTATTGGTTCAATGGAGCGACAAATGCCGCAAAAACTAGCCACAGCAAAGCCGGGAGCCCATAGCCACAACTCCCGGCCTGCCCGTTGATTAAAGCTGGTAAAACCCAGGCTGAGCCAAGCTGGGGGAGAACCTACATGCCCGGCAGGTTCAAGCCTTCCGTGAGCTGTTCCATCCGCTCGCGCATGGTGGCCGTGGATTTGTTATAGGCATCTTTCATCGCGGCTATCACCAGATCCGAGAGGACTTCCACGCCTTCATTCACAGCATCGGCAGAGATCTCCACCCGCCGGGGCTCCTGGTTGCCGCTGAGCACCACCTTCACCAAACCGCCGCCCGATTCGCCTTCAATCTCCATGATTTCCAGCTCTTCTTGCAGACGCTTGGCCCCCTCTTGCACTTGCTGCGCTTTTTTAAAGGCTTCGGTTAGTTCCTTCATTTTGCCTAAACCGAAACCAAAGCCTTGTCCTTGTTTTGACATAACGTTTTGCTGAGTGTGGTTCGACTGTTATCTTAACAACGATTGTTGCGGAGCGACAGTTGAATCTCAGCCTGAATTTGCCTTCAGACCGTCCAACCGACTGCTGCAATCAGGCGAAAAGGGCCAAATCAAGCGGCCTGGAATTCGCCCAGCATTTTGACTTCCGGTTCCAGCCACAGGGACCACTGCCGCTCTACCTTGGTTTGGATATGGTGGATCAGCTGGAAGATGTCGCCCGCTGTCGCGCCACCGCAGTTGAGAATAAAGTTGGCATGGCGCTGGGCAATCTGGGCACCGCCGATCTGATGGCCCTTCAGCCCCGCCTGTTCGATCAGCCAGCCCGCCTTGTAGGGCGTGGGGTTGCGGAAGACGCTGCCGCAGCTCGGCAGGTTGTAGGGCTGGGTGGTACGGCGCTGGGTCATATGGTTCATGGTGTCGGCCATCACCTGCTCTGGCGCATAGCCCGGCTGGAGCTGTAAGGTGGCCTGGGTGACCAGCCGCAGCACCTGGGAGGCGGAGGGCGCGTGAATTTGCAGGGCCGAGGTGCGGTAGCCAAAGGCCATCTGGCTAGGCAGCAGCAGTTCAGATTGCACCTAGGTTGACAGAATTTCAGTCTCCACCAGCACATCAGCAATACAGGCACTGTGGGCTCCTGCGTTCATCACCACTGCCCCGCCCACGGTGCCCGGAATTCCCACGGCCCACTCGAAGCCGCGCCAGCCCCGTTCGGCGATCCGCCAGGCTAGGCGGGCCAGAGGTTCACCTGCGGCGGCTACAACTCGGCCTGTGCTGTCGTCAAATTCGGTGTGGCGCAGGTGGCGGGTGCAGATCACCAGGCCGGGTAAGCCCTGATCGCTAATCAGCAGATTGCTGCCTGCCCCCAGCAGGGTAATCGGCATGCGGCCTTTGGCCCAGTCCAGACTGGCCTGTAAATCCTCGACGCGGCGGGGAGCGACGTAGAGTTCGGCAGGACCGCCGACTTTAAAGGAAGTCAGGGTCGAGAGCGGCACCTGGGGCTTGATCAGACAGTCAGTTCCCGGTAGCCGGATCGGCTGGGGTGAGCGTCCCAGCGGGTTAAACCAGGGGGTCGCCTCCAGCAGCAGAGTCTTGGCTGGCTTTACCGCAGGCGGATGAATGCTCGGCGAATCTTGAGAGAGAGTCATGATCTTGTCAAAAATAATGGTGATGAGTCAGGCGGTCTGGCTACACAGGGATTGGCAACGGCGGCGTTGAGTCACGGCATCAGGTGGAACCGCAGTAGGCTTGCCGTTGCTCCAGCTGTTGATAGAACGTCACCAGGTCTGGGATGATGCGGTTGAGGTTGCCAGCTCCTAGAAATAGGACCAAATCTCCTGGCTCAAGCGTCTCCATCAGATAGGCCGATAGGGACTGCAAGGTCGGCTGGTAGGCTACCTGGGAATGGTGAGCTGCGATGGCATCAGCCAACTGTTGCCCAGTCACCTGACCCAAATTTGCCTCGCCAGCACTATAAATGTCGGTCGTAATCACCAAGTCTGCATCTGAGAAAGCACGGGCAAAGCTGTCGAGGAAGGTCAGGGTTCGGCTATAGCGATGGGGTTGAAAGACAGCCACGACCCGCCTGTAGTGAGTCGCCGCATCTTCTACCCGCAGTCGAGCTGCTGCGAGCGTGACCTGCACCTCGCTAGGATGGTGGGCATAGTCATCGATAAACGAAATTTGATTGGCTTCACCGCGCAGTTCAAACCGACGGCGCGCCCCCTCAAAATCGATTAGCCCTGCCGCAATCTGGCTAAACTCAAGCCCCAGCAGGCGACCGACCGCCACAGCAGCCAGAGCGTTACTGAGGTTGTGTTGGCCCAACAGCTTCAGCTCTAGCCGTCCCAGGAGCACCCCCCGCTCCCAAATTAGAGCCCTAGTGCCGTGGGCACCGTAGTCGATCTGGCTGGCCGTGTAGTCGGCTGCCGAGTCAACCTGGAGGCCATAGCTGAGGATCTGCTGCTGGGGCTGCTGTCGAGCCAAAAGCTGGGCAACCTCGGCATTGTCAAGGCAGCCCACTATGGTTTGACACTGGTTTGCAAAGGTCTGAAAGGTTTGGATCACCTGATCTAACGTGGCGTAATGATCGGGGTGATCGAGTTCGATGTTGGTAATGACGCCAATCTGGGGAGCAAACTTGACCAGGGAACCGTCTGATTCATCAGCCTCAGCCACCAGATGCGGCCCTGCGCCCACTCGGGCGTTGCCTTCCCAGGCGTTGACCTCTCCCCCCACGACTACCGTAGGATCGAGGCCAGCTTGCCAGAGCATGTAGCCAATCATGCTGCTGGTTGTGGTTTTACCGTGGGTACCTGCCACTGCGATGCCCTGAGCCTCGCTGATCAGGGCCGCCAGCACGTCAGAGCGATGAAAGATGGGACAGCCCAACTCGACAGCGGCTTTGTATTCTGGATTGGCTGTATTCACTGCCGTAGAACAGATCACCTGGGGCAGTTGAGCTGGAGTTGCCGACTGCCCTGCTGGTCCCGCTGCTATAGGCTCTGCGCTGGATAAAAAAGTCTGAAAATTGGCTGCGTCCTGGCTCCAAAAAATGTGAACCCCGTTGTCCTGCAGGCGCTGGGTAATATGGTTGAGACACAGATCAGACCCAAAGACTGGCAGTTGTCGCTTTGTCAATACATAGGCGAGGGCCGACATTCCAATTCCACCGACACCGATGAAATGAAACGGCCTCCCGCTGAAGTCTACAGAATTCAGCATCACAGCTCCTTAACACACCACACACCACACCAAACAACACGCGATATCATAGCAAGAATTGCTTTTTATGCGATATATTTCTGCGCTCAGATTTGCCAATTTATGATAGACGCTTGCTAAGCAGGCTCAATGGGCAAAAGCGCTGAGGCAGCTCCTCGATACCTAGGCGGGTGGTCAATCTTACCCAGTATCCAAGATTTAGCTTGAGCTTTTCGGTCACTCTGATGCTAAATCGTGGAGGTTGCTTTGGATTCTACCGAATTCCTCTCAAAAATCCTAGATTGGTCTAAACTCGCGAAGATTTAAACCTGTTTCGAACCGGGCTGATAGGGCCAGGCCAAACGCTTGAATTGGCTTCTGCATAGACTTTTGAGCCTGCTCGGGGCTAATTCAACGGGGCTAATTCAACAAGGATTAGATTGGAGGATTTGACAATCCAGCGCATTCCTCTACCGCTGCCGACTTATTTATTAGATCTCTGGTTTTGTAAACGATATAGTTCAGTGGCTACAAAAGCTAGCACCCTGATTTCGGAAACTGACAGATCAAAAATTAAAATTCGCTACTGTGGCTTGAGCCTGATTCAAACCCAATAGATTCAGACCCAGTAAGTAGCTGGGCTTGATTAAATTGAAGATGGTTTTAGGGAGTACAGTGGGCTGGCCCGCTGCACCCCTAGGGGATTCGGGGTTTAATTCAGGCGATTTACTTAGGTCCTGCTTTTATGCAGCAGATCGGAACTTTAGGCGGCACATTTGATCCAATTCATCGGGGGCATCTGCTGATTGCAGAAACTGCCCAGGCCCAGCTCCAGCTCGATCAGATTCTCTGGGTGCCAGCCCCGCACCCTCCGCACAAGTCGGGCCAACAGCCAGAACCACTGCTGGCCTTCGAGCACCGCCTCGAAATGGTCAGACGAGCGATCGCGGCCTACCCCGGTTTTGCTCTGCCTGCCCTCCCCGAACTGGACGCCCCAACCGCGCGGGTTTCCTACGCCATTGAGACCCTGCGAGCCTTACAGGAGCTCTACCCCCTAGCCCGCTGGTATTGGATTATTGGGCTGGATGCGTTTCAAACCCTGCCGTTCTGGAAGGATCGTCGCAGTCTGGCCCAGAGCTGCTGCTGGGTCGTTGCGCCTCGAATCGCGCCTTTGGTTCCGCCCCCCGGCTCAGCCCAGATTTACCAACAGGCGGAAGCCGTCTGCCAAACTGTGGCCCAGCAGCTGGCCGCAGAAGCAATCTCATTGCGCTGGCAGATCCTGGAGATGCAGCCGCTTCAGATCTCTTCTCGGCTGATTCGGTCCCGCTGTCGGCAACAGCAGCCCATTGATGCAATGGTCCCGGCTGCGGTGCGAGACTATATCCAGCGCCACAACCTCTACCGGGAGTTGATTCCAGGTAGTCCAGACGAGGCCAGACCGCTAGGTTGACTGGTTGGCCAAGATCTGTATCGTTGAGCCCGATTGGGCTCTGGAAATTTTTTGATCCCCGTCTCTAAAACTGGCGCTTGAGAGGCATACCCTTAAGCGGTATTATCGAGAGTATTAGTACCTATTTAGTATTCAACAGAGGGCGAGACGCAGTGATTAGAGTAGCGATCAACGGTTTCGGACGGATCGGGCGCAACTTTTTGCGGTGCTGGGCAACTCGGGAAAACAGTCAGTTTCAGGTCGTGGCTATCAACGACACCTCTGACCCCAGAACCAATGCCCATCTGTTAAGCTACGACTCGATGCTGGGCAAGTTCGAACTACCGGTTAGCGCTGATGACAATACGCTTACCGTCAAGGGCCAGACGATCAAATGCACGTCTGACCGCAACCCGCTGAATCTGCCTTGGGGCGCTTGGGACATTGATTTGATCATCGAATCGACCGGCGTGTTTGTCTCAAAAGAAGGGGCCTCCAAACACATCGAAGCAGGCGCTAAAAAAGTGCTGATCACAGCTCCTGGCAAGGGAGAGGACGGCACGTTTGTGGTGGGCGTCAACCATCACGACTACAGCCACAGCCAGCACAACATCATCAGCAACGCCAGCTGTACAACCAACTGTCTGGCTCCGATTGCCAAGGTGATCCACGAGAACTTCGGCATCATCAAGGGCACCATGACGACCACCCACAGCTATACGGGCGACCAGCGCCTGCTCGACGCCAGCCACCGCGACCTGCGCCGGGCCAGAGCCGCAGCCCTGAACATCGTGCCCACCACAACCGGGGCTGCTAAAGCCGTGGCGCTGGTGCTGCCTGAGCTGAAGGGCAAGCTGAACGGGATTGCCCTGCGGGTGCCTACGCCCAACGTCTCCGTAGTCGATCTGGTGGTTCAGGTGGAAAAACCGACGATTGTGGAGCAGGTGAACGAGGCGCTGAAGGCCGCTGCTGAAGGGCCGCTGAAGGGAATTCTGGGCTTTAGCGAGCTGGAGCTAGTGTCCTGTGACTATCGCGGCACCAACGAATCCTCAATTGTTGACTCTCACCTGACCATGGTGATGGGTGGCGACATGGTGAAGGTTGTTGCCTGGTATGACAACGAGTGGGGCTACAGCCAGCGGGTGGTCGATCTGGCCGAAGTAGTAGCGCAGAACTGGGTCGCCTAGGCCGGATATAGATCCAATCCCGCTGTCGCATCCAGGCGAGGAGAGGCCAAATCTCTAGCTTTTGCGCCTGGTTCACAGCACAGGCCTATAAAACACAGGCCTATAAAACAGTAAAAACATACAAGCCGAGGGAGACATGGTCTAGCCCTCGGCTTGTTAATAGGAGATTCACTCAGAAAATATTGATAGCCCTCAGGAGGCCGCATCGCCGCTGACCGCCTCTGGGGCCTCAAACTTATAGCCGACGCCGCGCACGGTTTGGATCAGGGCAGGCTGAGCCGTGTCGATCTCGATCTTCTTGCGGATCTGGCCGATGTGAACATCCACCACCCGCTGGTCGCCCACATATTCGTAGTCCCAAACTTTTTGGATCAGCTCGGCCCGCCGCCAGACGCGACCAGGGTGGCTGGCCAGAAAATGCAGCAGGTCAAATTCCAGGGCGGTCAGCAGGATCAAATCGCCGTTGAGCGTGACTTCTCGCCGCACCGGGTCAATCATCAGACCATCGAAGGTGAGGCACTGCTGCTCGGCGGTGGTTACGGGCCGCTGGCGCTTCAAAATCGCCCCAACGCGCACTTCCAGCTCGCCCAGACTGAAGGGTTTGGTCAGGTAGTCGTCAGCTCCCTGGGAGAACCCGCGAATCTTATCGGCTTCGTCCCCTCGGGCGGTCAGCATCAGGACGAATACTCCGGTGCGGCTCTGCATTTCCTGGCAGAGGTTATAGCCCGTCGTGTCGGGTAGGTTAACATCTAGCACGACCAGATCGGGGTTGAACTGCTCAAACATGGCGAGAGCGCTCTTACCATCTTCGGCAGACTCCAGCTGGTAGTTTTGCTTCGACAGAAAGCGGTGGATCAAAGTCCGAATGGCGGGGTCATCATCAACGACAAGAATCTTGGCTGCAGCCATGGCGGTACCTTAGCAATAATCAGTGAGCGTGGATGGGTTAAGGCAGAGGATAGCTAACTTGGATTGGCAAAACTAATCTAAAGTAGGTCAATTTTAAAGCTACGTGAAAAATTTGGCTGCAATAGTCCGCTTAGGAGTCTTGTAAAAATAACCTGAGCAGGCAAGGGGCTTAAGCCCCTTGTTCAAGCCAGTAGACCGATCCAGGTGATCAACTTATTCGTACAAGCTGCCTTAGCGCTGGTTTAGATTCACAATAAAGACTATACCCATTGGACAGATGGCCGGCAGCTGAAAGGTAGGTATTGAAACCATTATTAATCTAGCTAGCCTGGTTCATCCAGTTTGGGTCATCTCGTTTGGCTAAACGCGAAGTTGCTAAACGCGAAGTTGCTAAACACGAAAGTTACTAAACTACAGTTAGGGCCGGAGAGGGCGCTTAAACGGTTGCGTGACGCAGTCAGGAGATTGGGTAAAACCCTAGATTTGGCAATTCTAGCGCTGAAGTACAGCGATTTGGCTCAGATGAGGTTGAATTCGGACGAGATTCGGGCTCGAAAAATCGAACCGTGGCTTGGATTAAAGCCTGGGTTAGAGAGGACTCGGTTAGAGAGGACTGGGTGAGACAAGAGCCGGAAACCAAGCCAAAAATTCTGATTCAAAAAACCGGAGGAGTTTCGAGCCAGCTTCTAAGCTACTTCTGAGGCTAAGGCAAGCAATCCGGTTAAACTGAGCGAAGCAGCGGCTAAACGGCCCGATTGCTAGCCCGAGTCCCTATCCTCATCCTCGAATCTTCTCTATCTCTGATCTCTAGCTTCTCTTTAGCTCCTCTCTATCAGCTCTTCTCTATCTCCAACTCTCTCCAAATAGATCTGACTAGGCCCATGCCTACTTTACACATACTTCATATTTAGCCTACCCAGATTTGTGCTGCCAACCCCAACCCAGTCGAGCTACCCTGATCTATGGGGGCTGAGCCAGCGGCATCTAGCTAAAGAAAATCACCCAATGCTGTCAAGTCCCGATGTCCTCCCTCTATTATATTTTCTGATCAACTTTATTTAGAAACCCAAACATATTGTGATGAGGTTGCCTATTGAAGCAAACAGACTGGCAGAATAGACTAGCAGGAAAAGGCAGCAGGTAAAGACTCTCCAAATTCCGCCCAAACATTCTGCCCAAGCGGTGGATAGCCAGGTATCTTAGAAGTACCCCTTGACGCCCTTTGATTCGGATGTCCTTGAAACCCAAGTGGAAGAAACCCGAGTGGGACAGGTGCCTTGGTGATAGTCTTGAATTTCTTATGCCGCTCATATCGAAATCATGCAGAGGGAGTCTTTTGGAGGTTATAGATGAGTGACAAAAATCCTTATGAAAGGCTAGGGCTGGACGAAGATGCGACTTTTGACGAAGTTCAGGAGGCCCGCAACCGGCTGATGCAGGAACATGCGGGCGATCGCAAGCAGATCGAAGCGATTGAGACGGCCTATGAAGCGATTTTGATGGAACGGCTGCGGCTGCGCCAGGAAGGCAAAATCAAGGTGCCCGACCGGATTCGCTTCCCCGAACGACTGGCCGATCCCCCTCCCGACTTTACGCCTGTTCCTGCCAAACAGACGCCCGGCTGGCTGCAGCGCCTGCTCGACACCCCCAGCCGATCCGACATTCTGCTGCCTGCCGCCCTGTTCGTGGGCAATGGCCTGCTGGGTCTGGCGGCTCCTGCCCTGGCTCTGGCCCTGGGCGTGGGATGCAGCCTCTATTTCCTTAATCGCAAGGAGCACAAATTTGGCCGCGCCTTCCTGCTCACCCTAATTGGTCTGGTGGTGGGTGTAGTGGTAGGGCTGCAAATTGGCCAACTCCTGCTGCCGCAGCTGAATCAGATTTCGCTGCCGCTTGAGTCGTTTGCGGCGCTAGTCACCTTCTTGATCCTCTGGCTGATCAGCAGCTTCTTGCGCTGATGGGCTAACTGCGGCCAACTGGCTGCTTGGGCTAGGGCTACTCTGCAAAATTCTAGCTGGGACTGATCGATGCCGGTCGGTCCCTTTGCTGTTTAACACGGTTTGCAAATAACTTTTGCCGAAGGTAATTGAGAAATCCTAATCTGCCTGGTCTTCTTCCTGGTCAGAACGCGATTGGGCCGAGGTAAACAGGCCCGCCTTGAGCAGATCATCGAGCTGGGAGGGCAGCACCCGCGACGACAGGGCTGAGGTGGAGGCAGGCGAAGCGGAGCTGGAGTTGGGCAGGTAGACCGTCTGATGGCAGAGCACGGCCAAAACGCAGGAGCAGATGGCCAGCAGGCAGAAATCCAGGTTGCGGCTGGACTGCATCCAATCGGCGGCAGGGGCAGCCTTGACCAACGCCAAGGGCTGTGATTGGGCGGCCAATCTGCGGTTTGCTGACCTATCTTCTCTCGGCTGATTTCCTCTACTGACCACGGTGTTGTGCCTCAAAGTTGTGCTCAAATTAAAACTCAAATCTGGCAAAGCGCTGGTTTGTTTTTTCCCTTTTGTAGCCTGCCCAGTTGGGGAGAGAAACATCGCAAGGACTGGTGTCACACCCCAGCGGACTACCAGCTTACCAGTCTAGTCAATTTATCCCAGCTTGCGGGCAGCTTGTTCCGGAAAGTTTAGCACTCCTGGGCTAAAAGCAGCCCCCGCCTAGCGGAACTAGAGTTTCAGGCTCAGGCCGACAGGCAGATTTGCGAGCCCTGCTCGGTTTTGCTGACTTCAATCCGGGTCTGGAAGGCTTCCTTGAGGTGGGGAATGTGGGTGACAGTGAGGATACAGGCGAAGTCGCTGGCGATGCTGTTGATAGCGCCAATCAGCCGATCGCAGCCCGCGTCGTCCTGGGTGCCAAAGCCTTCGTCGATGATCAGCAGCTGAAGCGCCATGCCGGAACGTTGGGCCAACAGCCGCGCCAGCGCCAGCCGAATCGCGAAATTTACCCGAAAAGCTTCACCGCCCGAGTAGGTTTCGTAGGGACGGGTTCCCTGAGCATCGCTAATCAAAATATCGAGCGTGTCGATCAGGCGGCTGGCTGGCTGGGGATTGACCGACTTGCCAGCTGATTTACCGGCTGATTTACTGGCAGCACTGGTGGCCTTGCGGCTGGCCCGCTGGGTGACAAACTGGACATGCAGCTGGTTGGCGCTGAGGCGACCCAGCAGGTGATTGGTTTCGGCTTCAAGCTGGGGCAGAACGTTTTCGATCATCAAAGCCTGAATGCCGTTTTTGCCGAAGGCCTGGGCCAGCTCCTGGTAAATTCGCAGCTGGCGGCGCTGGTTTTGCAGCTGTTCGCTCAGGATAATTTGCTGCTGGGCCAGTTCTCTCAGCTGCTGCTGCTGCTGCTGGAGTCGCCCCAGGGCCGCCAGATTGGCATCAAGCTGAATCCGGTACTGCTGGATCTGCTGCTCAAGCGCCTGAAGTGCAGCGCTGGGGTCGGGGGTTTGGTCGAGCTGTTGGCGCAGGGTCGTCATCTGGGCGTTGAGGCTGCCCTGAAGCTGTTGGCGCTGGTTGAGCAGGTCGGCCAGTTCTTGCAGGTGGGACTGGAGGTGGGGCGCGTAGTGTTGGGCCTGGAGCAGGGTCTGGTAATGGGTTTGCCAGGATTGGGCCTGTCGTAGCGCCTGCCGCAGGGCGGTGTGGTGTTCCAGGTCATAGCCCAGATCCCGGAGCTGCTGGTCTACCTGGTCGATCTCCTGCTGGAGCGGCGAAATCTGGAGATTAGCTAGCTGCTGATCCAGGTTGGCCAAGGCTGTTGCCAGATGGGGCTGCTGTTCGGCAAGCTGCTGCTGTTTACGCTGGGCCTGCCGCAGTTCGGCGGATTTGGCCTCTGCCCAGCGCCAGCGATCGACCTGACCCCGCACCAAAGCGTGATCGCGGTCGTCGTAGTTGAACTGAGCCAAACTCTGGTCGAGCAGGCGCAGCTCTGCCTGGATCTCGGTGGCATAGTCGCCCTGCCGCAGGGCCTGATCCAGCGCCTGCTGTTCGGCGATCACCTGCTGAAGCCGCTGCTGTGCCTGGAGACCGGTCTGGAGCTGTTCTTGCAGTTTGCCGCGCTGCTCTAACAGCGAGCCATAGGAGGCGAGTTCTTGTTCCAGGTCGCGGTATTCCTGGCGCAGCACCCGAATTTCCCGGTCAGAGGTAGTAAGCTGCTCTCGAATCACCCAGAGCTGCTGCTGGATCTCCTGCCTGTCCTGCTGGTGGCGCTCGATCACAACCTGCCAGTGCTGTTCGTCCAGGGGATGGTTGCAGAGGGGGCAGGGCGGATAGCTGGGGGACGGGTCGGGCGGGCTAGCAGCGGGACTGGCCCAGGCTGGGTCGGCACCTGCTTCGGCACAGCGCAGAGTCGTTCCAAGCTGGATTAACGAGAGCTGGTTGACGGGCGGGCTCGGGTTCAGCTCTTGCAGATCTGCGGTATAAGCGGCTGTACCGACTGGACTTGCGGCTGTTATATGAGCACTGGCTGTCTGGGCAGAGGCGACAGATACTTCAACTCTTTCTGCGATAGGTACCTCAGCAATAGACACCTCAGCAGACGTTTCCCAAGGCTGGCTCTCCGGGTGCAGCAGCCGCAGCTTGTGATCCAGCTCGGCCATTTCCCGCTCGTATTTGCGCTGCTGTTCCTGCAGCCGTTCCATAAACGTGCGGCGCTCCATCCCCTTTTCCCGCACCTGCTGCTGATAGAGGCGCTGCTGCTCTAACCAGTCGATCTGGGCCGAGACGGCGGCGATTTCGGCCTGGAGCTGGGGCTGTTGCTGGGCTTCGAGCTGTTGTCGCAGGGAATGTAGCTCCTCTAAACGCACCAGCAGGCGGGTCTCGGCCTGGTCGAGCTGGCTCTGGATCTGCTGCCGACGCTGCATCAAGGGCATCACCTGCATCTGGATCTGGTCGAGTTCGGCCAGTCGCTCTCTGGCCTGACGCAGCTGACCCAATCCGGCTTCGATATCGGCAGCTTTAGCCAGGGTTTGCTGGATTTCCTGCTGCTGCTGGTCTAGCCAGTCAAGCTGGATCTCGATCTGGCGACGCCGGTCTTTGAGCTGCTGCACCTGCTCGGCCTGCTGCTGGACCAAACCCTGGCGGTGAGATTGCAGCACCTGATGGCTCTGGAACCTGTGGGTTTGGATTTCTTCTTCGGCCTGAAGCTGCTGGAGCTGGAGATAGCGCGCCTGGATGGCCTCGGCATCCTGCAAAACGGTTTGGAGCTGCTGCGCCTGCTGCTCGGTCTGCTGCTGTTCCTGCTGAAGTCGCTGGTATTCCTGACTGAGGTGCTGCATCTGCTGCTGTTGCAACGTCAGCTGTTGCTCCCAGGTTTGGCGCTGCTGCTGCTGGGACTGGAGCCACCGTACCTGCTGCTGGGCGGCCTCGGCTTCGGCTTGCTGCTGCTGGAGGATAGCTTCGAGCTGCTGCTGTTCGGCGGCCAGCGTTTCACCCCGCTGGAGCTGCTGGGCAATAGTTTCCAGGCTGCGTTCTGCCACGGCCAGTTCGGCCTTGAGCTGTCGGGTCTGTTCTTTGGCCAGTTCGGCCAGCAGGTCATATTGGTCGAGTTTGAGCAGGTCGGCCAGGATTTGCTTGCGTTCGCTGGGCCGTTTCAGCATAAATTCATCGGCCCGACCCTGGCGCAGGTAGGCCGAGTTGATGAAGGTATCGTAGTCTAGCTTCAGGTGTTGCAGAATCAGCTGCTGGGTGGCTCGAACCCCGCGAGCCGTGAGGGAGCGAAACCCGCTGGGGGTTTGAATCTGAAATTCGAGCGTGCTGGCCTGACCCCGCTGGCGGGAGCGCAAGACCCGATAGATCTGCTGGCGACATTGAAAGGTGAAGTTTACCAGCGATTCGACTGCGCCACTGTGGATCACGTCGTCTTCGGTCAGGGCTCGGCTCTCGCCCCACAGCGCCCAAACCATCGCCTCCAGCAGCGAGGATTTACCGGCCCCGTTTGCGCCGCAAATGCAGGCAACATGCAGCCCCCGGAAGTCGAGGCTGGCATCACGGTAGCTAAGAAAGTTTTTCAGGGTGAGCTGAAGCGGAATCACGGTGGATGGTGGGAAGGTGCAAGGGCGGAGTCAGGGAGAGTCGGGGTCTAGATAGTAGGATCTGGGAACGGGGTCCGGAAACGGGTCTGGAGAGATGAACTGGGGCAGCTGATCTGCGTCCAGGGCGGCAGCCAGGGAGCCGGTGTAGGCGAAGGATGCTGCGGTAGACGATGCCAGGGTGAATTGAGCTGATCTCTAAGATAGCAGTACGCCTGCACTTTAATACGATCGAACTTTAGTATTTTCGAACTATTTTGGGAAAATTTTAAAAAGCCCTGACTCAGATACAAGTAGATCGGTGCAAGGATCTGACAAACATCTCTGGGAGAAACCCAGGGGGACAAGTCGAACCGGCGCTGGGTCCCAGGTTGCGGCGATTAGAGGTTGCGGTGGCTGTGAAAGTCTGCTGAGCCTGTAGAACTTCTCTAGGACTGAAGGTGCGGAAGAACAGACGCAGCCAGGATTTACTAGACCAGGAAGAACTGTAAATTTCCGCAATCAGCGTTGGCTCAACGGTTTGTAAGCGATCAGATATTTCAGAAGAACAGAACCGGATACAGCCTACTACATGCCTATTACATTCAGTATGAGTCCCTGGTTTGCGGTCGCGAAACTCAGGGCGCAAAGACAGGAATCTTGACCACGGCTTCGACGTTCAGAGCAAGTCAAAGGCTAGTCGCCCAGGAACAACACCAAAATTGTCTCAATCGACGGCCAGGAGTTGGCCCAAGACATGATCGATTTTGATCTGGGCATTTCTGCGGTGTCCACATATCAGGTCAGAAAGATTGATTCGGACTACTTTGGCGACGAGTGAAATTTTGGCTTAATCGCCGCTGATCTGAGCCTTGTAGTCTGTATTTTTACTAAAGCACCAGCGGTTTTATAATTGGAGAATGCAAAAGCTCACGATCACCCGGCCTGACGATTGGCATCTCCATCTTCGAGACGGCGCAGCGATGAAAGCCGTTCTGCCGCATACGGTGCGTCAGTTTGCCCGTGCGATTGTCATGCCAAATTTGAAGCCGCCCGTGCGCCTGGTGGCTGATGCGGCAGCCTATCGCGACCGCATCCTGGCCGCAGTTCCGTCAGGTCAACGGTTCGAGCCGCTGATG
>JBJTUI010000381.1:0-2510 GCA_046080625.1 Elainella sp.
CAGCAGCAGGGTGGCGATCAGCATCGACAGGGCCAGTCCGGTCTGCTTGGGGAACAGCTGCCCCACCCTGGCCGAAATCACGATATAGATAGCCCAGCAGCAGCCCGACAGCAGGGCCAGCCCAATCCCCACCGGGTTCAGGGCCGCTCCGGTGATTGGAGCCAGCAGAAATACACCCAGCCCGGCCAGCAAGACCCAAACCCAGTCGAGGCGGCGTCTGGCTCCGAGCAACGCTACGCCCAGCGGCCCGACAAACTCCAGCGTCGAGGCGATGCCCATTGGAATTCGGTCAATCGCCGAGTAGATGCAGAGGCTCATTCCAGCCATCGCACCACCCAGCAGCAGAATCAGGCCGTAGGCCCGGTAGCGCGGCAGATCAGCTGCCGGATCAAGACTCAGCAGCCCCGGCAGGGAAATTTTCTCGCTGACAAACAGCCAAACCGTGGCAAACAGCGAGCAGAGGAACAGGGTGCCCATGGGACCCAGCTCCCCAAACAGCGATTTGGCGACAGCGGTGCCCAACTGCACCGAAAAGCAGGACAGCAGCACCAGCCCGCTGGGCGGCATCATCTGGCCCAACCGCTGCATCCCGGTGGCGCTACGGCTGAGCAACCCCAGCAGGGCAGCCGAGCGGTTCAGGTAGGTGGGAAAACTTGGGGAAGGCAAAATTGGGGAAAAGGTCATGCGATGGCCTCGCGAATCCAGGCTTGCAGCGTCGGCACCACCTCCTCCAGGCCGATCTCGGTCGATTCTTTGGTGGCTCGCTTCACGACTTCGACTTTGCCCTGCTGCAAGGAGCGCCCCGTCACGATGCGGAAGGGAATTCCCACCAGTTCGGCGTCTTTGAACTTAACGCCTGCCCGCTCGTCCCGGTCGTCCAGCAGGGTTTCGACCCCGGCCTGGTTGAGCTGCTGGTAGAGCGATTCTGCTGCCGCCATTTGGGCCGAATCGCCGATGTTGGGAATGGTGACGATGGCCTGGTAGGGCGCGATCGCCACGGGCCAGATAATCCCGTCCTTGTCATAGGACTGTTCCACCGCCGCCTGGGCCAAGCGCGAGACGCCAATGCCATAGCAGCCCATCATCATCGGAATTTCTTCGCCCTGTTCGTTGGTGCAGGTGGCGTTCAGCGCCTTCGAGTATTTGTTGCCCAGCTGGAAGATATGGCCGATTTCGATGCCGCGTGCGCTCTCCAGAGTTTGGCTGGAGTCATGCACCGCCCGGTCGCCGATGCTGGCCTTGCGCAGATCCAGGACGGCGGGCAGCGGATACTGCTTGCCCCAGTTAGCCCCGACCACGTGGAAGCCGGACTCCTTCGACCCGGTGACAAAATCCTTCAGGTCTTCGACCGTTTTGTCGGCCAGCCTGAGAAACTTGCCCGCCAGGGTTGTGCTGGACTGGATATAGTCGTCGGCCAGATCGGGCGCAATGTAGCCCAGGGGCAAGGGCTTGGCGGCCCACCGCTGCTGCTCCTCCTCGCTCGGCACCTTCAGACCAATTACCGTGCTGGCCTTGTAGTCTGCCGCCCGCTTGCTCAACTCGTTTTGCAGCTTCACCTCGTTCACGTCCTGGTCGCCCCGAATGCTGACCAGCACCAGCACCGAGAAACCTGTGTCATAGGTGACTTGATACAGCACGTTCTTGACAATCTGGGTCGGCGAGCATTTCAAAAACTCGGCCAGACTGGCAATCGTCGGCGTGTTGGGCGTATCCAGCTTCTCAAACTTCTTAAAGCCAGAAGGTACAGCCTCGGGCGGCAGCGAAATCGCTTTCTCGACGTTCGCCGCATATTTGCCGTCTTCCGTGTACAGCACTTCGTCTTCGCCCGCCTCGGCCAGCACCATAAACTCCTGCGACCCGGACCCGCCAATCGCCCCCGAATCGGCATCCACCGCCCGAAACTTCAGGCCACAGCGCCGCAAAATATTGTGATAGGCGTCGTGCATTTTGCGATAGGCCTCTTTCATCCCCGCCTCGTCCAGATCAAACGAATAGGCGTCCTTCATGATGAACTCGCGCCCCCGCATCAGGCCAAACCGGGGCCGGATCTCATCTCGAAACTTGGTCTGAATCTGGTAGAGGTTAATCGGCAGCTGTCGGTAGGAGCGGATCATGTCGCGGGCCACCGCTGTGATTACTTCTTCGTGGGTCGGCCCCAGCCCCAGCTCACGGCCCTGCCGGTCGGTGAGGGCAAACATGATCCCTTCGGCCTTGGTATAGGTGTCCCAGCGGCCCGACTCCTTCCACAGCTCCGAGGGCTGAAGCTGGTTCAGCAGACATTCCTGGGCTCCAGCCGCGTTCATTTCCTCCCGAACAATCTGCGACACTTTCTGCAAAACCCGCCAGAGCAAAGGCAAATAGACGTAAACCCCGCTGCCAATTCGCCGGATATAGCCCGCCCTGAGCAGCAGCTTGTGGCTGGGAATTTCTGCCTCTGCCGGGTCTTCGCGCAGGGTGACAAACAGCATTTGAGACAGACGCATATCGGGTTCCTCTCTCCTTCTCTAGAG
>JBJTUI010000382.1:0-10030 GCA_046080625.1 Elainella sp.
ACCCGGATAGATCCAGGTAGGCACCGGGGCAAATTTGGCCGTCAGCAGGTTGAGCGCCTGCTCATTGTAGTTAGCAAAGTCATCGTAGCTTTCGACCTCGCCATAGCCCATCAGCAGAACGGCGATCCGGTCTGAGCCGACAGACTCTGAGCCGACAGACTCTAAGCTGGCAGATGGAGAGATAGGCTGTTGAGTTTTTTCGGGGGTTGCAACCACGTTGAGCACCTTAAGTGGGGTGGATGAAGAGGAAGTCAAGGAGAGCAAATGCGCCCTCTGGTCTGGGCTTCAGCCCGAAAGCCGGGCAGGTAGCCACAGATTTTTCCTACAGTAGCATCCCCCTCTAGGGGATAAGCAATCTCATAAGCAAATTTACATCTTTCGGAAGAGCGGTAGCCGCAAATCCGTCGGTTAGCGGGGCATTTTCTGGGGCAGATGGCGAATCACAATTAGTCTGTCGAGCCGCAGTTAGTTTGTCGAGCCGCAGTTAGTTTGTCGAGCCACAATTAGCGCTAAAGTGCGAGTGGTGAATTTTGGCCATCGGGCCTATTGCATTGGGGCAGGATCATGACGCGAGGACTACTCTGGCTACCGCTGTTAGCTGTATTTATTTGGCTGGCCTGGGCTGGTTGGAATGAGTACCAGAAGCTGGAAGCCTACCGGACTTGGGCGGCCCAGTTTGACCATGCCAAATACGATATCTATGCCGTGCTGGGTCAAAAAGCCGACCAAATCACCTGGGGCAAACCCTCCCGCCAAGGCCCCTTGAATCTGCAAACTTTTTCCCTGCGTGATGTAACAGCGATTCAGCTGCGGGTGGGCGACCAGCAACTCGAAACAGCGCAACTCGAAACCATCAGCAAAGCCAACTTGAAAGGGCCAGTAGCGCTGCGGTTTTGCCTCAACGACACCGCGATTGAGGTTCCCTTTACTGAGCTAGAGCTGGCGACCCGGTGGGCCAACCATCTGTATCAAGATTGGCAGTTGCAGCAGGTCATTTGAGCCTGAACCAGAAAGACAATGAGGACGCGCAGAGGGCCGACTTCAGACTTCGCCTTTTTACAAATCATTACACCTACCTGCTTATTTGCTATCTTTGGATAGAGAGACTGCAATTAACACAAATTGCAGTGCCAAGCAGAGGATTCGTTAGCGCTGTAGCGTCTAAGCACCTAGCTTGGGACAGGGGGTGTGGAGGCTCTCAGTCAGGGGTTAGTCAAGCGTTCTACGTCTGCGTCTTGTTCTAACCAAAAAGACCGCAGCTCAAAAAGATTGCAGCTACAGATTGTGAGTTTCGTGTTGATTGTTTTGATGGCTAGCCTGTAACGCTTTAGATAATGACGCAAAGGCATATCTTAAAAAACTTGTAACGGGTGAAAACCTGTAACAGGTCAAGCCAAAACTGTTAGATGACGCCAGATAAGTAGATGGCCGAAATGATTTTGGGAATAGCGAGGTATGGAACGTAGCCTCATGCAGAGAGCAGGCTTCCTGCCCCTGACTATCCCGATTTAATGAAGGCGATTTACTGAGATCAGCTAGAGATCTGCCCGCCGCTTAAAGCTTGAGGAAAGGTGGCTTGAGGAAAATGTTTGGGAAATTAGCTACCTTGAGTCTGGTAAATTGAATTCTGCGCAACAAGAATTCTAGACAACAATTTCTGGTGGTAATAACCTCTGATAATAATTTCTGAAATCACCTCTGCAATTCACCCTTTGAGCTTGAGCAATTCTGTCACGTAGTTACAGCCTCACTGCGTGAAGCCGATGCGGTCGATCTACAGCAAGCTTTTACCGATCGGTTTCTGTGCATTGTCATCAAACCCTGCAAATCTCGTCTATTCAGCGTTTTCGGAGTCATTCTTTATTTGTTTTGTATCTGAGTACAAAAACTTTTGATGATTGTTGCAAGCGCCCTGTTGCAAGCGCCCTGTTGCAAATCTGCCTTGGCTAGAAACTCTTGATCAGCAGCCCACCGTTTCCCAATTCTGATTCTCGCAGTTTGCCGAGTAGCTCAACCCAATAGAACTCAGAATACCTGAGGAATGCAGGGAACGAGGTTCCTTTTTTGCAGATTATTAGGTTGCTCTACTTAACGCCGAAAGACCATCCACTCGTTTGAGTCAGATGATCATCAAGCTCTCTAAAACGAGCTGCGCGTTGCCAAACTGGATGCATTTGATCTATACCCAATGAACGTCAAAAATCGCCGCTGGTTGCCTGTCTCGCTCAGCACCCTTTTGCCACTGCTGTTAATTGGCTGGGGCTGGTATGCCGTAATTGCCCAGAGTCGCAGTTTAGAAACCTCGACGATTCGGGCCTATCAGCAGGCCCAGCTCGAAATTGTGCGCAGCACCACCCGCGCCGCCCAGAGCTATATGACACGTGAACTGGCCCAACGCCCCAAAGACCTGCATGCCATTGAGCAGGAGGTGCTGCAAATTTACGTCAAGCCGATTCGAGTCGGCAATTTGGGTGACGCCTGGATCTATTCTCCCAACTACGTCATCTTTGACGAAAGCACCGATTTCCCGGCGGACTACCGCGGCAAGAGCATGGCTCTGATTTTTGCCATCCAGCGGCAGCACGGGGCACAGCACTACGAACAAATGACCCAGGCGGTGATGCAGGGGCGAGAGGGTGTGGGCTGGTATGTCTGGCAGCCCGACAAGGCCAGGGATGCTGCTCCCTGGTGGGAGTTTTTGACCCAGGACAGCGGTCGAGAAATTGCTGCCTGGAGTCCCGTGGTGGTGCCTAGCTCGACTCCAAATCACCAGAAAGTTTGGGTAGTGGGCCTCTCGACCCTGCTGCCCGAGCTGATGCAGACCAGCGGAGCCTATGCCCAGATTCAAACCTTGATTGTCACCATGGGCGGCATGACGGTAGCGGCCCTGCTGCTGCTGGGATGGCTGCGCCACAGTCGGCGAGCCCTAAAGGCCAGCGAAGCCCACTATCGGGCAATCGTAGAAGACCAGATGGAGATGATCTGCCGGTTTCGTTGCGATGGCTCCCTCACCTTCGTGAATCAAGCCTATGCCGACGCCTTTGGAATTCAACCGGGCTCCCTCAAAGGGATCAACGTGTTTGATCTAATTCCCCAGTCCGAGCTGGCTACCGTGCTGACTCAGCTGGCGACCCTCAGCGCCGATCATCCCGTCCATGCAGCAGAGCGGCTGATCACCACCGATCGGCAGTACCGCTGGCAGCAGTGGATCGACCGCGCCATCTTCAACCATCGCGGTCAGGTCGTCGAGATCCAGTCCGTCGGGCGTGATATCACCGACCGCAAACTCTACGAAGCCGAAATCGAGCGCCTCGCCTTTACCGACCCACTCACGGGCCTCGCCAACCGCCGCCGCCTCTACGACCTAGGCCACAACCTGCTTAGCTCCCCTTCCCCCCCATCCCCCCATCCCCCCACCTCCCCCACCTCCCTCCCCTCCCCCACTCCCCATCCTCCCCTCGGCCTGATCTACCTCGACCTCGACCGCTTCAAGCCAATCAACGACACCCTGGGCCACGATGCAGGCGATGAGCTGCTGATCCAGGTGGCCGAGCGGCTGCGAACCTGCCTGCGGCGAGACGACCTGCTGGCCCGGTTAGGCGGTGACGAGTTTGCTATTCTGCTGTTTGACAGCACCCTGGCCGAAGCCGAACAGGTGGCCGAGCGGATTCTGGACAGGCTGCACCAGCCGTTTCAGCTGCGGGGTCACGCTATTCAAATTGGCACCAGTCTAGGAATTGCTTTGGCTGCCGCTGACCTGCCCTTTAGTCAGCTCCTGACCCAGGCCGACATCGCCATGTATCGCGCCAAGACCCAGGGCCGGGGCAGCTACGTGATTTTTGATGGGGCCATGGCCGCCGAGATTCTTACCCGGCGCGAGCTAGAGGCCGACTTGCAGCAGGTGATCGGGCGGAATCAGCTGCGGGTCTACTACCAGCCGATCGTTGCCCTGGCCAGCTGCCAAATTCTGGGATTTGAGGCCGTGGTGCGCTGGCACCATCCGCGCCGGGGGCTGCTGTCGCCCGCCGAGTTTTTGCCAGTTGCGGCTGATTTGGGCTGCCACTTGCCGATCGAGCGCTGGGTGATGCAGCAGGCCTGTGACCAGGTTGCCTGCTGGCAGACGCAATTCCCGAACCTGCGGCTGATGCTCAGCGTCAACCTCTCGGGCAAACACCTGGCCCAACCCGATCTGGTTGAATCTCTGTCCGGCCTGCTGCGTCAAACCGGACTCTTGCCCACAAATTTGATGCTCGAGACAACAGAAGCCTACCTGATTGAGCAGACTGAACTGGCCCTTGCGAGCCTGCATCGCCTCCAGCGGCTGGGGGTGAAAATTGCGCTGGATGATTTTGGGACGGGCTATGCCTCCCTTAGCTACCTGCATCGCTTTCCGGTCGATGTGCTCAAGATCGACCACTCCTTTGTTCAGACGATCAGGGCTGGGGAGGATAGGGCCAGTTCTGGGGGCGGGGCGTCGGAGGTGGCGCGCTCGATCATCATGCTGGCCCAGAGTCGCGGGATTGGCACGATCGCGGAAGGGATTGAAACCACCGCCCAGCTGACCCAACTGCGACGGTTGCGCTGTCAGGCCGGTCAGGGCTATCTGTTTGCCGAGCCGCTGAGCGGCCTGTCTGCTGAGGCATTTCTGAAAAGCTACAACTATGAGAGATTAAGAGTCAGAAGCTGGCGACAGAATTGAACTGCAATCCATGCGCTTTTTCTCCTGGCCTCAACGCTACTGGAACCACTGGGTCGGGTCGCGGCGGCTCGCTATTGTCGAAGCCTGCGTGATTGGCGTCGTGTCTGGGCTGGCGGCGGTGCTGCTGAAGCAGGGCATCGGCTGGCTGGGGAGCTGGCGGGTGCAGTTGTCCTACCAGATGCCGCCCTGGATTGTGCTGCCCCTGCTGGGACTGCTGGGCGGGCTGGCGGCAGGTCTGCTGATCGAGCGGCTGGCTCCAGAGGCGGCGGGCAGCGGCATTCCCCAGGTGAAGGCGGTGTTGGCCAACGTGCCCATGGCCCTGAATCTGCGGGTGGCCTGCGTCAAAATGGTCAGCGTGATCATAGCTCTGGGGGCCGGTTTAAACCTGGGGAGACAGGGGCCGACGGTGCAGATTGGGGCAGCCTTGGCGGCCCAGTTGAGCCAGTGGTTGCCCACCTCGCCCGAATACCGGCGGCAGTTGATTGCAGCCGGAGCCGCAGCCGGGTTGGCAGCTGGGTTTAACGCCCCAATTGCGGGCGTGCTGTTTGTGGTAGAAGAGTTTTTGCAGGATTTCTCGGGCCTCACCCTGGGCACGGCGATTTTGGCTTCGTTCATTGGGGCGGTGGTTTCGCGGCTGCTGGGCGGGCAGAGTCTGAGCCTGACCCCGGCCCTAGCGGCCTCAACCGTGAATTTTTCCCTGCAAGACGTGCCGTTTTTTCTGGTGCTGGGCCTGCTGGCCGGGCTGCTGGGGGCGCTGTTCAGCCGGGGCATCTTTGCCAGTCTGGCTCTCTACCGCCGCATGCAGCGGTTAGGGCTGCCCCTCAAAATTGGACTGGCGGGTCTGTTGACCGGGGTGATCAGCGGTCTTTTGCCCGATTTGTTTCGCGACAACACGGGCCTACAGGAGTTCGTCAGCGCGGGCAACGCCAGTCTGCTGCTGATCCTGCTCACCTTTGTCACCAAGTTTTTGCTCACCCTGGTGGCCTACGGGGCAGGCACACCGGGCGGACTGTTTGCCCCGGCCCTGCTGCTGGGCGCGTCGCTGGGGCATCTGGTCGGCAATTCGGCCCAGTGGCTAGAGCTGTGGATTGGGCTACCGGCAGGCATCCCAGCGGGCGTGAGCGCTCCTTCGACCTACGCGCTGGCGGGCATGGGGGCTTTCTTTAGCGCCGTCACACGCGGCCCAATCACCGCGATTGTGATCGTGTTCGAAATCACGACCGATTTCAATCTGGTGCTGCCGCTGATGATCGGCTCCGTCGTGGCCTACCTGATCGCCGACCGCACCGCCAGCGGATCGATCTACAAGCATCTGCTGGCCTGGAACGGGATTCACCTCGACAATGCCGACCCCGACCACAGCTGGACGGCCCTGCGAGCAGCAGATCTGATGCAGCCTCGGGTGGAAACCCTGGCCAGTTCGATGCCGCTAGAAGAAGCGGTGCAGGCGTTCTCGCGCTCACACCATCGCGGCTTTCCCGTCGTCGATCAGGGCCGACTGGTCGGCATCGTCACCCAGGGCGACCTGTCAAATCGGGACCGCCGCCCGCTCAAGCCCAGCTCGGCTGATTCCAACGCGCCAGACTCTAGCCACATCACCCTGGCCGATATCATGACGCCCCAGCCCGTAACGGTGCATCCCCACGATCCGCTCACCCATGTCCTGTATTTGCTGAATCGGTTTAACCTGAGTCGGCTGCCCGTGACGGAAGGCCAGAAGCTGGTGGGTATCATCACCCGGGCCGACATCATTCGAGCTGAGGCCGACCAGATCAACGGCAATAGCGCTGCGCTGGGTCCCCAGCCCCAGCCCTCCTATCTGGTCTACCAGACGCGGGCTCCCGCTACCGGTCGAGGTCGGATTCTGGTGCCGCTCAGCAATCCCGACAATGCGCCTGTGTTGATTCGACTCGCGGCGGCTCTGGCGACAGCCCGTAGCTATGAGCTGGAATGCCTGCAAGTGATTGCGGTGCCCCGCAGCCAGGCTCCCCAGGAAACCGCCGTACGCACGACCCGCAGCCGTCGCCTGCTCAAACAGGCAGAGCAGTGGGCCCAGACCTATCAGGTGCCGATCCACACCCAGATCCGGCTGGCCCACGACCCGGCCCAGGCGATTTTGGAAACCGTTCAGGAACAGCATATCGATCTGGTGCTGATGGGCTGGAAGGGCAGCACCCGCACGCCCGGACGGATTTTTGGCAGTGTGGTGGATACGGTAGTGCGGCAGGCCGACTGCGAGGTGGTACTGGTCAAGCTTCAGGATCATACTGTGGCTCCTGTCCCGACGTTTAACCACTGGCTGGTACCGGTAGCTGGTGGCCCCAATGCTCAGGTAGCGCTGGGTTTACTACCGGCCCTGCTGGCGGTCAGCCCGTTTGACAGGCCCTCTGCCCAGGCTGAGAAAAAACCAGAAGTCAAGATCTGCCGCATTTTTGACCAGCGGCCCACGCAGGCAGAAATTAGCCAGCTTCAGAAGCTAGCAATGAATACGGCAGCTGAAATAGATTGTGTTGTCGGAGCTTTGCCGCTCTGGGGGATGCCGGTGGCCGAAGCCATCGTCAAACTGGCGGCCCAGAAGCATTGTGATGTGATCATGCTGGGTGCGAGCCGCGAAGGGCTGTTGCAGCAGGTAATTAAAGGCAATATTCCCGAAGCCATTACCCGCGAGAGTACCTGTACCGTAATTTTGGTGCGTGGGGCAATTACGGCAAATTAAACAAGGCGCAGAATCTGGGCAGGCAGAATCGGGCCGAAATTTGGGCTGAGATCTGGAAAGCTGAAGCCGATCTTTGTATTTAAACCTGTTGAACAGGGCAGAAAAGCATTGACTAGTTGCATAACTGACCATATTGGGCAATTTAGAACTAAGTAGGTGGGTTTGATTAAACCAAAGATGGAGTTAGGGAATGCAGAGGGCTTGCCCTCTGCTGGGGGCGCAGCCCCCAGCCCCCCGCTATTCTAAAAACAATTGCCCCGACCTACTTATCTAGATGCCAATCGTAGTCTTCCGTATCTCGGTGCAATACTTCCTGGGCATTAACTGGTGATGTATTCAGGATTTTCTGTCACAAATTTCAACGCAAACTTCAACTTAAACCAGCCATTCATTGAGCAATAGTTCTAGAAGATGAAATACGAAATTCGCTACAAACCTGCGTTTGCGGCTATTTTCCTGACCCTGAATCCGGGAGAACGGATTACGGCTGAAGCAGGGGCAATGCAGAGTATGGCGGCTAATCTGTCGATGAAAACCCAGTTTTCGGGCGGGCTGATTCCGGGGCTGCTGAAGAAGTTTTTTGGCGGCGAATCGCTGTTCGTCAACGAGTTCCGAAACGATACCCAGAAGCCGCTCGAACTCGTGTTGAGTCAGTCGATGCTGGGCGATATTGGCCTGATTGAACTGAAGGGCAACAGCATTTGTTTCCAGCCGGGAGCCTACATTGCCCATACGCCAGGGATCGAGATGGACGTGCAGTGGGCCGGGTTTTCCAGCTGGTTCGTGGGCGAAGGGCTGTTCAAGCTGAAGCTGAGCGGCAGGGGTCTGGTGTTTTTTGGCGGCTATGGCGGCATCTCCCAGCGCCAGGTAGAGCGCGAGTTTATTGTAGACTCCGGGCATCTGCTGGCTTACGAACCCGGCATCAAAATGAACCTGGGACTCTCCGGCGGATTGGTCGGCTCCGTCACCTCGGGCGAAGGGCTGGTGAACCGCCTGACCGGCCAGGGCCAGATCTACCTGCAATCCCGCAGCACAGAGGGGCTGGTGCGATTCCTGCGCTCCAGAGTTTAGAAGAGCAAGCATTTCTCAAACCATTATCAACAGCCATGAAACTCGATATTTTGCAGCAGCCCGACAGCGCCGTGGCCCGGATTGAGATGGCCCCCCGCGAAGAAATTCTGGCCGAGGCCGGATCAATGGTAGCGATGAGCGGCCATATGGATGTAGACACCACTCTGCGGCGCGGCAAAGGCGGCGGCATCCTGGGCGGCCTCAAGCGCATGGTCGCGGGCGAGTCGCTGTTCCTCAGCCGCTTCCGGTCGGGCGAACGTCCGGCAGAAATCTACCTGGCTCCCAAGCTAATGGGCGATTTGCTGCCCTACCAGCTGCGGGGCGGCCAAGCGCTGGTGATCCAGTCTACGGGCTATCTGGCCAGCACGGGCCGCGTCGATCTGGACCTGGGCTTCCAGGGTTTCAAATCCGTGTTTTCCGGCGACTCGATTTTCTGGCTAACCGCCAGCGGCGACGGGCTAGTGCTAATCAACGCCTTTGGCGGCATCTACGAAATTGACCTGGACGGCGAATACATCGTCGATACAGGCAACATCGTCGCCTTCGAAAAATCGCTGAATTTCACAATCACCAAACCCGGCTCCAGCTGGCTGGGGGCATTCCTGGGCGGCGAAGGACTTGTCTGTCGCTTCCAGGGCCGAGGCAAACTCTACTGCCAGACCCACAGCCCCAGCCGCTTCGGTCGCACCATCGGCCCCCGCCTGCCCGCCCTCAACGCCACCAGCCCCAAAGCCCAGCTCGTCAGCGGCGTCCTCGACCTACTCGGCTAACCCCACCTCCCCACCTCCCTACCCCTCATCCCCTCACCCTCCACCCCTATGACCCTCACCCGCTCGATCCCCGAATCCGACATTCCCTACCAAATCGACCACGCGCCCAGCTACGCCCAGCTTACCCTCCAGCTCCAGGCTGGCCAAACCGTCCTGGTTGAGTCGGGCGCAATGGCTGCTATGGATTCCGGCATCAAAATGAAATCCGGCGTTCGGGGCGGCCTGATCAAAGGAATTGGCCGAATGCTGGGCGGCGAATCCCTGTTTGTCAGCCAGTTCACGGCCAACCAGCCCGGAGACCTGATCCTGTCGCCAGGAGTGCCGGGCGATATCCAGCATTACCGCCTGCGGGGCAACGGCCTGATGGTGCAGTCCTCCGGCTTTGTGGCCGCCAGCCCCACCGTGCAAATGGACACCCAATTCCAGGGCTTCAAGGGCTTCTTCAGCGGCGAATCCCTGTTTCTGATCAAAGTCACAGGCCAAGGCGACTTCTGGTTCAGCTCCTACGGCGCAATCCTAGAAATCCCGGTCAAGGGCGATTATGTCGTGGATACGGGCTACATCGTCGCCTTTGAAGACAGCCTCAACTACCAGGTAGAACTGTTGAATGGTCTAGGCTGGAAAGGTCTACGCACCGGCATCTTCGGCGGCGACGGCCTGGTCTGCCGCTTCCGAGGCGAAGGCAAACTCTGGGTCCAAACCCGCCACCTCACCTCCCTAATCAACTTCCTCAACCCCTTCCGCCCCACCAGCAGCTAGCCCCCCACCTCCCCA
>JBJTUI010000383.1:0-3713 GCA_046080625.1 Elainella sp.
GAGCGCTTGGTGCGGGAATTGGAGCAGCGGTTTGGCGACAAGCTGGACTGGTGGGAGTTTGCTCCGGGTCTGGTGTTCGTGCGCGAATTTCTGGATCGGGTCGAGGACTACTGGGAGCGGGGCGAAGGAACGATATTGCCCGATCCCAAGGGGCCGATCAACCACAATCTGGCGATCTATGGCTGGGATCTGCGCAATACTCTGTCGCGCAATGCCGACCTCTGTCAGGACGTGATCGATGCCAATCCGCCCCAGGATGATTTTCTCAACCAGATTGTCGAACATGCCAACGAGCGGGCCGCCCTGCTTGTGCTCAACTCGGCCCGCAGCCCCAGCGGAAGCGCTCTGCCGCCCATCCGAGCAGCGGCGGCTCTGGGGGCAGAAGGCAGTTTGGAAACGGGCAGCGGCGATGGCATCGAAACCCTGATCGTGATGATTGGGGCCAACAATGCCCTGGGCAGTATCTTGACTTTCAAGGTGGCCTGGAGCGATGTGGGCTACGACGACATGGCCCGCAACGATCGCTATACGGTCTGGCGGCCAACCCATTTCCAGGCCGAGTGGAACCAGATCGTGGCGGAACTGAAGCAGGTGCGGGCGCGGCATGTGATTGTCTGTACGGTACCCCACGTCACGATCGCTCCTTTGGCCAAGGGCGTGGGAGGCAAAATTGCTCCGGGTTCCCGCTATTTCCCCTACTACACCTTCCCCTGGCTGGAGAACAAAAACTTTGATCCAGCCAAAAACCCACACATTACCGCCGCCGAAGCCCGCGCCATCGACAGCGCTATCGACCAATACAACGATACGATTGCGGCATCGGTGCGGCAGGCCCGCCAGGAAGGGCGTGATTGGTACCTGTTTGAGCTGGTATCGCTGCTGGATCGGGCGGCGGCCCGGCGCTATATCGAAGATCCCCTAGCCCGGCCCTCCTGGTGGGAAGAGGTAGGGGGCAGCTACCCGTTGCCCGCCCCGGTACAGGCCCTGTCGCCCGCCGTGGACTCGCGCTTTTTCACCTCCGACAAAACTGGACGCCAGCAGGGCGGTCTGTTTTCCCTGGATGGAATCCACCCCACCACTGTCGGCTATGGGATCATGGCCCAGGAGTTGATCAAGCTGATGGAATTAGCAGGCGTGCCCTTCTACCGCAGTGACGGAACGCCCTATGGGCCGGTTCAGCTCGACTTCCAGCAGCTGATTCAACAGGACAGCCTGATTTCCAACCCGCCCCACCTGCTCTCCAGCAGCCTCAGCGTAATTGGCTGGCTCGACCGCAATTTCAATATCTTCAGTCGAATGCTGCGGTCAACGGTGGCCTAGTGGCCCTGTCTCGCATCTCAGGGGATGTGACTTGTGCCCCAATTCCAGGGACGGCTGCCACAATAGGAAGTGGAATTTACGGGGGAAAGCGCGTATGGCGTATCGATGCGATTTGGGCGGTGGGCAGTCCCTGCTCCTCGACAATCAGGGCACACAGACCCGCATCACCCTGGCCTCCAGCAGCGCCGGACAGCAGCAGCAGTCTACCCAGGGGCTGGAGACGGGAGTCTGGACTGGGACGCCCCAGGTCTTGGCGACAGCGGGCGGCTGGATTTTGAAGCTGCAAACCGTCAGCGGAGAACTCTACTGGCAGATTCAGGGCCAGAGCCTGCATCGTGTCGATGCTGCTGCGGTCGGGATGGCGTCTCCCCTGCCGATCCAGCCCGTCGAATCCCCCACGGCTCAGCCCATGACGCCGATGCAGCCCATACAGCCGATGCAGCCCATGACGCCGATGCAGCCGATGCGGATGGGCAATATGTCCATGAGCCTCAACCCGATGGAAATGCGGATGGGCGACATGACGCTACGGATGGGCGGCCCCCAAGCCTCTAGCGCTTCAACCAGCGCTGCGGCCCCGACAACCAAGCGATTTTGCAGCCAGTGTGGCGCGGGAATCCAGCCCGCCGATCGGTTCTGTTCCAGCTGTGGCGTTCAGCTCAATCCAGCATGAGTTTGAGTTTTACCAACCCGGTGCAGCAGCTCACCTACACCAAAGTATCGGAATACCTGAGCATCTCAGCCCTGTTTAAGAACAACCTCAAGGCCAGTCTTGATCAGCCCAAATTTGAAATTACCTACGGTTCGGCGCTGGTAGAAGTCGAGGTGCAGTCCTGGGATGTGCATCCCTGGGAAACCGCTGACCTGGCGATTGTCAAGGCCAGCAGCTGTGTCACCGTGGGCAGTCGAATCAACAGCGAACTGATGAGCTACCTGCTGAGCGAAAACCGGCGGATGCGGTTCGGTACCTTTTGCCTCGGAGAGGCTAACCTGCGTGAGGCCCACAGCGTCTGGTTTGCCCACAGCGTGCTTGGCGGCGAAAATATGGATCTGCTGGAGCTGCAAACCTGTATTCTGTCGGTTGTGACCATTGCCGACACCTACGATGATCTAATCGTCGAGCGGTTTGGCGGCCAGCGCGGCGTCGATCGCATTCTGCCGCTAGGCGGCTAGCACGACCCCTATTTTCCTGACTTCTATGATTTTGCTGACCAGTGACACCGAAACCAAACCTACGCCAGCAATGCGCCAAGCCATTGCTGAAGCCGAAGTGGGCGATGAGCAGAAAGGCGAAGATCCAACCGTTAACCGCCTGCTGGAGCGGGTTGCTGATCTGCTGGGCAAAGAGGCAGCCCTGTTTCTTCCCGGTGGTACGATGTGTAACTTTGTCGCGATCAAGGTGCACACTCGTCCAGCTGATGCCATCCTGGCCGATCACATGGCCCATATTATTCGGGCTGAGTCTGCTGGTGCTGCCTTCAGTTCTGGGGTGATGATTGAGCCCATTGCCAGTGAGCGGGGCATTTTCACACCCGAAGCCCTGGAACAAGCGTTGCGAAAGCTCAGCTCTGCCTCTTCGCCCTATGGTCCACCCGCTCGCTTACTCTGCGTTGAGCAAACCCATAACTTTGGCGGTGGGGCCGTTTGGCAGCTTGAGCAGTTGCAGGCTGTTTGTGCGCGGGCGCGTCACTCTAATCTGGCGATCCACATGGACGGGGCTCGCCTGCTGAATGCTGTGGTAGCAACCCAAACACCAGCATGGGAATTCGCAGCCTGCGTCGATTCGGTCTGGATTGACTTTACCAAAGGTTTGGGCGCACCCGTAGGAGCTGTTCTAGCGGGTTCAAGGGAATTCATTCAGGAGGCAAGGCGACACAAGCATATCTTCGGTGGGGCACTCCGTCAGGCCGGGATTGTCGCAGCCGGGTGTCTGTATGCGCTTGACCACCACATCGATCGGCTTCAGACCGATCACGACCACGCGAAGCTGCTCGCCCAGGGACTCAACACGATTGATGGCATTCGCGTTCGCAGCACTAGCCCCGAAACCAATATGGTGTTTTTTGATGTGTCAGGGCTTGGGCTAGATCAGGCATCGTTCCTGACCCTCCTGCAACAGCAAGGTGTGAAAATGGGGGCTGTAGGTGCCTATATTCGAGCTGTCACCCATCTCGACATCTCCCAGGAGGCGATTGAAACTGCTATTCAGTCCGTCGCTCAAATAGCTGGACAGAAATGGGAAAATCTAGAGGCAGTCAGACACCCCCAGCGAAGCTGGTGGCTTGATGAATGTGACCGCCCCAAGGGCGGATGGCTTTCGCTGAAGGTATCTGTGGGTTAATTAAAACCGTCCACTTTGGTCAGATGCTTCTTGCTCACGAATATAGCGGCGC
>JBJTUI010000384.1:0-3972 GCA_046080625.1 Elainella sp.
GCGCCGCTATATTCGTGAGCAAGAAGCATCTGACCAAAGTGGACGGTTTTAATTAACCCACAGATACCTTCAGCGAAAGCCATCCGCCCTTGGGGCGGTCACATTCATCAAGCCACCAGCTTCGCTGGGGGTGTCTGACTGAGATTAAACGGCTTCCAGCTCGGTGGGAATCCCTAGAATCGGGCAGGGAACGCAGGGCAAGAGCTGCTGCACCAGGGGATGCTGGCGATCGCTACAGCCGACAAACAGCAGATCCGCGGACTGGGCGGCTACCACCTGCTGGAGTTCCGTCGCCACTGCCCCAAACCGCAAATGGGCCTCGACGGAGCCCCGCCACTCGTTCGACAAACAGCGCGCCTGCCAGAGAATTCGATCGACCTGCTCTAACATGCTGGCCAGGGAAGAACCCGTCGAGGAGCCAGCCAGCATCGGGGCCGACCGCCGTTCAACCAGCTGGGTTGTGCCCTCTCGCAATCTGCCGGTGTCGCAGGGATAGCCAAACTTCTCGGCAGAGGAGATCTGGCAGGCTGGCGATAGGGGCAGCAACAGCCCCTGTGCTGATGGGGTAGAGGCTGGAGCTGCGCTGGCCAAGGAGTTGTAGCAGTCGATCACATAGACGACATGCACAATCACCTGTTTCTGGGTGGCTAGCCGGGTCTGGTGGGCCATCCACAGAATAAAGTCCAGAGCCGTCTGGCTATTGGGCGAGCCGTTATAGCCAATCACAAAATTTCCCGTGTCTTCAGAGGGTTTGCCGTTCTGGGTGCCTGGATAGAGCAACATCTGGTCACTCAGATTGTCTTGACCAAGGGCGGATTGAAGGCGCAGGAGCATTGATTTGATGTTCATAAAATTTTGTGAGGAATGGAGCAATATCTTGAATGCAAAACCAGAAGCCACAGCCTAAACTCTGCTGGAGGCTCACTGGCAATCAGTTCTCCCGATGTCTCTGCGAGGCGCAGTGAGGTACAGCATTTTATATTTGATTCAGGAGGGCTGGAAGCTTGCCTCCCAACAGGAGCACCGCCCCTGCATCCCATTTCTGGGCACTTCATGGAAAAGGCTACCTTTCTGCTGGCCGGGTGAAGTTAGCTGGGCGAGACAATCCCGGATACCTGTATTGACAGCGTTGTTAACTGGCGGTGTGAGCAGACGGTGTTGCAGACGAGCAGGGTAACAGGTGTACAGATGGTAGCCTGAGCCTTGTCCGCTGGTCTGGCCTGTTGATGCACTGATTCAAACTGTGTGGTAGATCTGCCTGCCGTGATACAAGCTTGTGGTAGCAAACCGTGGATGGTATCAAACCGTGGACCTGGGTCAACGCCACCGAGGCGGGTGGGCGGGTTTTCAAGGGCAATAGGGTCATCAGGAGCTAGAGCGATTTTCAGGTGTGACCTAGGAACTTCAAGCCGGAGAGACAAAATTAGACTGCCGTCAGCAACAATGAACTGCCTTAGAACCAGCCTGAAGCAGATTTCATTGGTAATGTCATCGGTAAAAGAACAGGGTGACTCAGCAGAAACGGCAGCTGAGAAGGCAGATGGCTTGTTAACAACTGCGAATTGTGCTGCCCATAGACGGCAGAGTTCCCACCCTTGCCCTCAGAGACGCTTGGTTAAAGTGCCCACCTGCTAACCCGCGCTAGCAAGCAGGGCTCGACATCCAAGCACTCTGACAGTCTTGCGACGTGGACCCTCTATGGCAGGTTGCACCACTCCGGCTCTAACGTCTTCTCGAATCAGGCGGCTCTTGACATGCGTTGATGCAATTGGGGTTGCCGCTCAGGTCAGCCAGGTTGCCTATCGAACCGTTCAGTCAGACTTGCTAACTCAGCGGATGCAGCTTACCGATAGCAGCCTCCCGATGCTGACTTGATCGACATTAGCTCTGTCACCACTGGCCTTATCACCACGGGGCTGTCAAAATCCAGGGCTGCTAAAATCCACTTTGTCGCAGCTTGCGGTGCGGCTTAGAAAAATAATTCATGGCGTTAATCTCCTCAGGGGTAGCCGTTGAACGAATCAACATTAGTTCCTGTTCGGTGGAGATCTGAATGAGAGCAGCCTACAACTTCTGTCTCCCCAATCTCCCCTCACTGCCGACGGAGTTAGCTGACGGGCTAGAGCTGAGAGGTGCTCCTTCTGAAAGGGCGGGTTCCTTTCAAAATACGCCCCATAGGGTGGGTCCTCCGTTTTGGGTCGCGGCTGAGCGCAAATCAGTGGATCAATGGTGTCAATCCAGGTTTCGGGCGACCCAAATTAGGCGTTGCCCTAGTTGAATATCTAGAGCCCACGGTCGTCTCTGATAATCTAACATTGCCCCTCAAGGGCGTCAATCTGCCGCAGGAGGAACTTAGAGAACCAGGACGACTTTTTCGCCGGACTAGGGGCTATGATCAACCATCTTCTGAGCGCCATCATAGCAGGGGTTCAGCCCCTAGCTTGGTTTATTGGGGCGGGCGTGGTTCTGCTGAGTCCTCAAGGTTTCTGACTGAATTGATCACAAGCCCTAGCGCAGTCGAGCCTGAAAACTTAAATTATTGCAACAGATTTCGCAGCGTCTAGAGGCAATCTTCTGGTTCAGACCAATTTCCAGACAGGTGTAAACTTCGAGCGGTACAAATCTACACAATTTGATTTCGTCTATAGTTGTATTCTGATCACCATCCGGGGGTGCTCTGGTCAACTAACGCTGCAACTGAACGCTACAAGTGCCATCACGAAAACGGCCATCACAAAAACCACCAATACAAACACCGCATCACAATGTTGGATCTCGTCATTCTTTTGAGTCTTGCTTTGGCAATTACGGCCCTGTTGGGGCTGCTGCTAGCTGGTTTTGTTTGGATGCCTTGGCTGGTCGGCGTTCTGCTGCTCACCCTTTTGGTGGCTCTGATCAAGCTGAGCATAGATGAGCCCACACCAGATGGATTAAGGCCAGAGAGCGAGTTAGGCCTGAAGTCGGCGATTGCTGCTTCCGGAGCAAGGCGTTCTGTTGCCCCGCGTCCCGCTCCGACTCAGACTGGAACCGGAACAGCTTCGGCCTCGCCTGCCCAGAACTCGCCTGCCCAGAACTCGCCTGCCCCAATCCAGAGCCCTAAAGCTCCCGGTATGGTCTATCGCGGCGTGAAGTACCAGCGCCCCAAGGCGGTTGCCGACGCTTCCAACCAGAAGGGGCTCTATCGCGGCCAACCCTGGCAGCGGTAAGTTCTGGGTTCAGAACATCTGCCTGGCTCCTAGGTGCTGCTGGCTCTAGAAGGGGGTTTTGCCCAGCAGCCGCTGGCGCAGACCTTCGGCAATTTTCTGGCCCAGATATTCGGGAATCAGGCTTTCGTTGGGGCCCAGCAGGTAGAGGATCAGGCGAGTTCGGCCCCGCCAGACCAGCAGATTGGCATTGACGATCAGCAGGTCTTCCTGCCACATGGCATACATCACCTTATAGAACAGGCCGGGCTGGTTGTCGGCCTCAATCAGCAGGGCAGGCAGATGAAACACCGGATCGACATAGAATTCGGTTTCGACCTGTTCCAACCCCGCATCCAGGTTGAACTCCACCGCCAGCATTTCTTCCACCTCAAACCGACCCGCTAGGGCTTCCCGGATCGCCCGACAGACGTTTTCGGCGGTTTTGTCGCTCAGGGCCTTGCCGCCCCGCGAGATCACCAGCTTGACGAACACCAGCATGGGCGGGTGGATTTGCCCATAGAGGCTGAGGCTGTGGATCGTCAGGCCATAGGCAGCCAGCACCCCAAAGATGTCGCTGAGCAGAAAAGACTGGTTGCGGTAGGCAAAATGCAGGGCGCTCTTGCTGCCCTCGGGGGTGAGTTCAATCACGGCCTGCCGCGTTTTGTAGAGCTGGTAGGCAAGCCGGAGATTTTGCAGTTGAATTTCACTGATGACGAATTGCTCATAAAACTGGGGGAACGCTTTATTGAAGCGCTTGAGCAACTCTAATGTAGACGATTTCAGCCCT
>JBJTUI010000385.1:0-3230 GCA_046080625.1 Elainella sp.
GCGCCGCTATATTCGTGAGCAAGAAGCATCTGACCAAAGTGGACGGTTTTAATTAACCCACAGATACCTTCAGCGAAAGCCATCCGCCCTTGGGGCGGTCACATTCATCAAGCCACCAGCTTCGCTGGGGGTGTCTGACTCACAATCGCTTCACGATTCTACTCACTACTGACCAAAACTTGCGCTATCAGCAAAATTTGCAGCAAGCTGGAGTGGCAGTTATCGTTCTTGTAGCACCTAGCAACAAGCTTTCTGACTTACTTCCACTGATACCAGAAGCTCGTAATGTATTGAATACCATTGTTCCGGGAGAAGTGATTGAAGTTGGAAGTTCCTGAAAGGTGGTAGGCGAGCGCGGCATAACCATTCAAATGCAGCGGACGGTTGAAAGCCGTTAGTGTTGAGATTGAGGTTGCCTGCCGCTGCTGATTTGAGCCGTTAGCCTGCAAACTTTCTGTTTAATTTCTAAAAAATTGGGTATTATTCCGCAAATATGCCGTATAACACGATGAAAAGAGGGTGCTATCCAGCAGATTTGACGTTGAATGAATAGTTCGCTCGCAATGGCTCTAAGGAGTCTTGTAAAAATAACCTGAGCAGGCAAGGGGCTTAAGCCCCTTGTTCAAGCCAGTAGACCGATCCAGGTGATCAACTTATTCGTACAAGCTGCCTAAGTCTTTTTTTGGCTGAGGGAATCGGTGACCAATCAATCGTTATTCAACCTTACATTCATTGCCTTGGCCGCATCGGTCGCTGGTATCTTAGTAATGGTGTTCCGGAAGCCGAAATCGATTGCTGCAAGTCGCTATGTCGAGCCTGATCGGCTTTTTCAGGCGCTTGTCGCAAATGTACGCAGTCATACAGAGTTTGAGGTGATCGTAGACATCGATCATTCCCGCCTTGGGGTAGGGGCAGGGTCACCAATGCCTCCGTCTCATGTGCTGATTTGGTCTGATCCGAGACTTGAAGCAGACATACTGAGTATTAATCCCGTTGCCGCAGTTGATCTTCCACTAAGGATTCTGGCTTACGAGGATCAGGCGACAGGAAGGGCCGCAGTGATCTACAACAGCTATGAATTCGTGGCGCGGCGTCACTCCTTGCCAGAGGATTCATCGCTCCGGGGGGGGTATGAATCCGCAGTCTCAAAGGTGACGCAGGGCACTCCGGATGCCGCCATTATGGTGTTCGCTTCAGATGATATGTCGAATACAGGGTTAGTTACTTTGAAGAGTCCGCACGACTTTGAGACCACCAAGAAGCGCATTCAGAGCGCCATCCAGTCTCAGTCCGACACGGTGGATTTTGGAGAGGTGGATTTTGCGGCTCGCTCAAAAGCCCACGGCATCGAGCTTCGGCCGCTGCAATTGATTCTGTTTGGTGGCCCTGGGCCGGGGGGCAAAGCCATGGCATCCGCTCCTACATTGGGCCTTGATGCGTTTTGCCAGAAACTGTTGATTTGGCAAGATAAAGATGGAACGGTTTATGTTACGTTCAATGATCTACGAGCTCTTGCCGAGCGACAAGACGTATCAGGCGGGCTGCCTCTTCGGGTAATAGATCGGCGGTTGAAGGAGACTTTGTCAAGGGCACTTGAGCCGTGACTCGAGCACGAGACCAGGGCGGGATGACAGTTGAGCGAACAAAGTGGTGAACCGGAGCCGCCGAAAAATGCTGGCTAACAATCCAAATGCAGCGGACTATCGAGAACCCTGTGCCGAGTTTGAGATATTGGTAGCCGCTGATTTGGAGCGTTGTGCTGCTGAAGCTCTTGGTGAAGACAGCTCTGTGAGGTTATTTGTGAGGTACTTGGTTTAGATTTTTGTAGAATAGATAGCAAAGCCAGTCTACAATCACAGACCATGCCGCAAGCACTTCTCAACCAAATTCTTAATCAGTTGCAGTCGCTAGAGCCATCTGAGTTACAGCAGCTCAGCCAGGTAATCCAAAAATATTTGCAGGATGACGAAGTGACTGCAAAGCGAGCAGTATTCCATCAAGCATTAGTAGAATCGGGGTTGGTTCGGCAGATTAAGAACCCAAATTTTGAAGGGAGGACGCATCAACGTCTTATTCAGGTTCAAGGTGAACCGATTTCCCAAACAATTGTTGGGGAACGCCGTTAGATGGCAATCCACTTTTTAGACAGTAGTGCGCTGGTCAAGCGATATATCAACGAAATTGGTTCAGCATGGGTGTTAGGGATGTTTACTCCAACGCTAAGCAATGAATTTTTTGTTGCGGCTATAACAGGGGTTGAAATTGTTGCAGCAATTACACGAAGGGCACGTAACGGTAGTGTTACCGTAGCAGATGCAGCATTAGTTTGTAATCAGTTGAGGAGTGACTTACAAACCGATTATCAGGTTATCGAAATTACAGAAGGGATTATTAATTCCGCTATGGCACTAGCTGAGACACAAGGGTTACGTGGTTACGATGCTGTTCAGCTAGCAGCGGGGTGTGCAATCAATGAGCTTTGTATTGCTAACGGGTTATCGCCGATTATTTTTGTTTCCGCAGATGAGGAATTAAACCTGGCTGCTGTTAACGAAGGGCTATTGATTGAGAATCCAAATCACTATCCGTAGCACAGCACAACATAGTCCCTGAGGCGGACGGGCGTCAATAGCAAACGTTAAATTAGCGTTGGCACTTAACGTACCAGTATCTGGGCGTGCGAGTCTGACCTATCGTTGAGAAACGAGATCATTTTTTCGTTGCAACAATAGGATTTTAATGTGTTCCATTCAGTTTTCCGTTCTAAGCGAATTAAGTATTAATTGTATTCATAAATCTCCTCTCTTCTGGCCTACTTAAGCAGTAGTGGATTGTTGACTGTCAGTACCTAAGAGTCTGATGAGAGGTGACTTTTTCCTGGCAAGAGCCGCCAAATATTTCTCTTCATCATAAGCAGTATTGGATTGCCAACACCGCCACAAAATTCTGCCCCACTTGTAAGCCAGTGCCCGAATCGCTTTTTGATGAGATTTACCTGATCGCTTTTGCTGAAGGTAAAACGCCTGTGACCAAGCGGAAAATCGTCTGGCTTGATTCACCCATTCCACAAAAGTCTGCCTCAGAAAAATCGGGTGCAAATTGAGAAAGCTGGTCAAGAGGTGGACAAATTGCTTTGGTAGGAACCGGGTAGGGAATCCGGTATTGTGAGATTACTGAAGCCTAACAAACCAGTTCCTACCCTTACCTATGACTATAGCGGCAATCCTCGA
>JBJTUI010000386.1:0-5776 GCA_046080625.1 Elainella sp.
GCAAGGCGAGAACTGCCCCTTCTCTTAACTACCACATGACTCACCCCCTGGTGTCAATTTGCGGGCATTCTGACATCCATCACCCTTCGAGCTGTTTCAAATGGGAGACAATCCAGTCCCATGCGTGAGTCGTATCCGTCTTTTCGAGCTTTTTCCCGTCCCTCAACTCGGTCGGTTTCCTCGACCTGGCCAGAGTCGCGGTTTTCATCAACTAGCCGCAAGCCGAGAACTCTGCGCCCCCAGGCCAGCCAGAGCAATCTGGAGGTCGAAAAGTTTTTGGGGCGGGGCCGCCTCGATCGGCGCGATCCGATTGATCCTAACTACCGGGGACGCTACTAATACGAAGACTGGGATCTGCCCCGCCGCGCCAAAACCGGCGATCTGGTCGAGGTGTCCCTGTCCTCCAGCCGGTTCAACCCCTTTCTCTACCTGGCCAATGGCCGAACCCGGCGCGGCAGGCCCTTGCTCCTGGGCACCAACACGCTGTTGACCGACGGCAGCGAACGGCTCAGCCCCAATGCCCGTCTGGTGTTTATGGTCAAACCCGGCGGCAGCTATTTTCTGCGGGCCACCACTACCAGTCCGGGAGAGCAGGGCGTTTACACGATTCGCTACCGGGTGTTTCGCTCTGCTTCACCGAGCTTCAACTTTTTCTATGGCTCCGGTTTGGTCGATGCTGCTGCTGCCCTGTCCAGCGCCACGGGTCGCCCTGTGCCAGCCAGTTCGGTTGGGCTGGGCGGCGAAGATTGGGGCCGCGATCTGATCAAAGCACCCGCCGTCTGGGCTGAAGGGATCACAGGTCAGGGTGTGACGGTGGCCGTGATCGACACGGGCGTAGATCTCAACCATCCAGAGCTGCGGGCCAACCTCTGGGTCAACTCAGACGAAATTCCTGGCAACGGCATCGACGACGACCGCAACGGCCTAATTGATGACTACCAGGGCTGGGACTTTGCCAGCAACGACAATGACCCCAGCGATACGGACGGCCACGGCACCCACGTCGCTGGAACGATTGCTGCGGCTCGTGACGGAGTTGGCGTCACGGGGGTAGCGCCCAACGCCCAGATTATGCCGATCCGCGTCCTCAGCGCCCAGCCCTCCACTACTGACCCAACCGGAAATATCGCCCTGATCCGGGGCATCGACTACGCGATCAATAATGGGGCCAAGGTGATCAACCTCAGCCTCAGCAAGGGCTACCGCTACGACTTTGAGTTTGGGGCAGCCCTCCAGCGGGCTAACCAGGCGGGCGTCGTCGTCGTGATTGCCTCGGGCAACGAGCGCGAGGATGAAGGCGCAATCCAGCCCTCGGAGTTAGGCTACCGGGCCATGGTCAACAACCTGGGCATCGCCGTCGGAGCCGTCGATCGCGACACCCAAATGGCCCTGTTCTCCAATCCAGCCGGACGCCGACCCGGCCATTTTGTCGTGGCTCCTGGTATGGCAATTCTCTCCTCGGTGCCGGGCGGCCAGTACGCCACCTACAGCGGCACCTCCATGGCCACACCCCACGTCGCTGGCCTAGCCGCCCTGCTGCTCAGCGCCAACCCCAGCCTGACGCCCGCCCAGATCTACAGCATTTTGACCCAGACGGCGAATCGGCAGGTGGGGGTGAGGCCGTAGGGAAGAGGGGGAGGTGGGGGAGGTGGGGAGGTGGGGGTAAGGTGGCTGCGGCTGAGTCTGTCCTAAATTTTGTGTTCAACCCGTTTGCCACTTCGTTCTTCTCCCGCTCGCAGATCAATCGCGGGCCAGTAGAGAAAGTCTGCTATAGGCGTGGCCTTCTCGCAGAGCAGACTGGGCAGGAGTTTCAGTACACTTTAGTCTACTTGCTGCCATTAGCCCGCTGTTCACGCGCGGGCGGGTCGGGTAACGACACAGATCAATTTACAGATTCAAAAATTTGATTAACCAGAGTTATTGACAGACCGGCATCGGTAACCTGAACACCCGCTTCACTCCCCCACCTCCCCATCTCCCCATCTCCCCCTCTCCCCCATCCCCTCACGCCGACAGATACGTATAGCGACTCAAACTGTGCTCATAGTTTTGCAGCAGCAGCTGGGCTTCTTGCAGCGTGATCTGGTTTTCTTGCAGCGCCTGCTCGGCTCGACGGCGGATGTTTTCGATCAGGTCTTCAGAGTCGTATTGCACGTAGCCCAGCACCTCGGTAATGGTGTCGCCCTTCACCACATGCTCGATCTGGTAGCCCTTGGGGGTTAGTTTGATGTGAACGGCGTTGGTGTCGCCAAACAGGTTGTGCAGGTTGCCCATGATCTCCTGGTAGGCTCCGTTCAGGAACATGCCCAGGTAGTAGGGTTCGTGGGGTGAGTTGGATGCCGTTGCGGGCAGGCTGATGCTGCGCTGGTCGGGCGGAGCGGGCTGACGGGGTTTGAGCGGATGCAGCTCCAGCACATATTTGACGTCGCGCAGGTCGATGAACTGGTCGATTTTGCCGTCGCTGTCACAGGTCAGGTCAGCCAGGGTGGCGCGACGGGTAGGTTCCTCGTCTAGCCGGTGGATTGGCATGATCGGAAACAGCTGATCGATCGCCCAACTGTCGGGCGCGGACTGGAACACGGAGAGGTTGACGTAATAGATCGACGCCATGATTTTTTCCAGGTCTTCCAGGTCGTCGGGCACGTAGTCCTGCTGGCGGACGATCTCGAGAATTTTGGCGCAGCAGGCCCAGTAGAGCCGTTCGGCCCTGGCTCGATCCGTCAGGCTGAGGTAGCCAAAGCCAAACACGCTGACCGCCTCTTCTTTGAACTGGGTAGCATCGTGGTAGGCTTCCTGGTAGTTTTCGACCGTGATTGACTCATAGGTTTCGTAGAGGTTGCGCAGGATCAGCGGGTCTTTGTCGTTGGGCGGTTCGGGGATCTCTGGCAGCACGTCGCTCGTGCCCAGTACGTCAAAGACCAGCACCGATTGGTGGGAGGCAATGGCCCGTCCGCTCTCGCTCACCAGGGTAGGAACGGGCAGCTGCCGCTCTTCGCAGGCTTCCTTCACCTCCACTACCACGTCGTTGGCGTAGTTCTGCATGCTGTAGTTTTTGGAGGCGTAGAAGTTGGTTTTGGAGCCATCGTAGTCTACGCCCAGACCGCCGCCCACATCCAGGTATTTCATCTGGGCACCCAACCGGGCCAGTTCCACATAAATCTGGCTGGCCTCCCGAATCGCTTCCTTGATCACATTGATTGCCGAGATTTGGGAGCCGATGTGGTAGTGCAAGAGCTGCAGACAGTCTAGCAAATCAGCTGCCCGCAGTTTTTCGACTGCCTGAATAATTTCGGGAATCGTCAGGCCAAACTTAGCCCGGTCACCTGCCGAGGTGCCCCAGCGGCCAATTCCCTTAGCGCTCAGCTTCGCCCGTACGCCCAGGATTGGCTTCACACCCAACTTTTGGGCTGCCACAATCGCCAGATCCACTTCTTCGACCTGCTCCAGCACGATGATCGGAATATGCCCCAACCTCTGGGCCAGGGTGGCGGTTTCGATATATTCGCGGTCTTTGTAACCATTGCAGACTAGCAGGGCACCAGGCGTGTCTAGCGTTGCCAGAGCAATCATCAGTTCCGGTTTCGAGCCTGCCTCCAAGCCAAACTGGTAGGGCTGGCCAAAGCGCACCAAATCTTCGATCAAATGGCGCTGCTGATTGCATTTAGTCGGAAACACGCCCCGATAGACGCCGGGGTAGTTGTAGCGGGCGATGGCTTTGGCAAAACAGGCGTTGAGCCGTTCGATCCGGTCTTCCAAAATATCCGAGAAGCGAATTAGCAGCGGCAACCCCAGATTGCGCTGTTTCAGGGCGTTGACCAGTTCGTACAGATCGAGCGAACCGCCCCGATCGCCTTGGGGCGACACCGTCACCCGTCCTGCCGCATTGATCGAGAAATAGGGCTCACCCCAGCCCTGAATCCGGTATAGCTCTTCGCTCTTTTCGATCGTCCAGCGGCCCTGGGGCTCCTGCTCCTGATTACCCCTGCCGTTATTGCCATTAACTCGGGCGTCCTCCGGCTGGGCTGTCTCTTTTTGAACCGTTTTTGGGGTTTGGGCAGACTGATCCACCTGAGTGGTCTGGGCGGGTTGGGAGTTGGCGATCGATTGCTTGGCCATTCTGGAACTATTCACCTCATCAACGCTGATCCGAATAGTCAGTCTATCGCATTCGTCTCGGTGCTGGAGGTCTTGTGGCTCACCTAACCGGGCTGTTGGCGGTCTCCGACAGGCTGATTCCATCGGTTGAATGCGATCCAGCAGATTCGCTGACCATCAGATCCGCTAGCCTGAAGGTAAGACTCCTGCGCCAGTTCTGGAACCTGTTCCCCCACCTGCCTATGTCTTCTCCTCAACCAGCTCAACCAGCAGCCGACTTGACTAGCAGCTCTATTACCCCTGTGCAAGTCAAGCAGAAAGCCCTGGATCTGGGATTTCACCAGGTCGGGATTGCCGCAGTGGGAGATGAGCCCACCGGGAGCGCAGCAGCTACGGGCTTGCAGTCCTGGCTAAATCGCGGCTACCAGGCAGACATGGCCTGGATGGCCAACCCCAAGCGCCAGGATATCCGTGCCGTCATGCCCAGCGTCCGGTCGGTAATTTGTGTGGCGCTCAACTACTACAGGCCGCAGCAGCGCCCGGAAGGGGTCGAGTATGCCAAAATTTCGCGCTATGGCTGGGGTCGCGACTACCACCGGATTCTACATAAGCGGCTGAAGGCGCTGGCCCAATGGCTGGAGAGCCAGGGAGCCGAGGCTCGCCCCTATGCCGACACGGGGCCGGTTCAGGACAAGGTCTGGGCCGAGCGAGCTGGCCTGGGCTGGATCGCTAAAAACAGCAATTTGATCACCCGCCGCTACGGCTCCTGGGTGTTTTTGGGCGAAGTTTTGACCAACCTGGAGCTAACGCCCGATCTGCCTGTCGGCCAGACCCACAGCCAGCACTGCGGTACCTGCACCCGCTGTTTGGAGTCCTGTCCTACAGGAGCTATTTCTGAACCCTTCGTGGTAGACGCCAACCGCTGTATTGCCTACCACACGATCGAAAACCGGGCCGATACCCTGCCTCCCGAAATCGCTCAGCAGATGCAGGGTTGGGTAGCTGGGTGTGATATTTGCCAGGATGTCTGCCCCTGGAACCAGCGGTTTGCTCAGCCCACAGACGTTGCAGAATTTCAGCCCTACCGCTGGAACATCGCTCCTCGCCTAGACGAACTGGCCAGCCTCTCCGACGAAGAGTGGGACAAGCGGTTTCCGGCCTCGGCCCTGCGGCGCATCAAACCGGCAATGCTGCGACGTAATGCCCTGGCCAACCTGGCTACGCTGAACGGAACCGCTCCAAAACCAGATGCCCCAGAACCAGATATTTTAGAGCCACGCGCCTGAGCAAATAAACTGGGCAAACTGGCCAACTAGCGCTGATTCAGAAAACAGCCCGCCATCGACATGGCATCGCCAATATCCACATCGCCATCGCCATCCGCATCCAGAAAACTATCCAGCACTGTGTTGTTGCCCGTTTGACTGCCTGGAACTCCCGCCTGATCGGCCTGATTCGGAGTAGGCCAGGTGGCTCTCCGGCCCCTCGCCACCCAGGTCAGCGCACTCCGACGCGGTAACCGCGTCGGGTTCGAATCGCGACCTCTCCCAGCCGGCGTGTCGCCTGCTCTGTCAGTTCGAGACGGATCTGATGAAATCCGTTTCCAGCGCCCCTTGGCGCGTAGCCGAAACTGTAGCGGCTGCGCAGGTGCTCGACCAGCTGCGCGAGCTGTCCAGACACC
>JBJTUI010000387.1:0-2939 GCA_046080625.1 Elainella sp.
TGTTTATCTCCTACGGTTTGGTTCAAGCCACCGTGGGAGTTACTTTACCTGCGCTCCGGAACTCCGGGAACGCTCAAAGCTGGTCAAGTCGCACTGGTAGAACCAGTGGCTTACCTTCTGAGCTACTGACAAGTTAAAACAAGGCACGCTTAGAAGCTTGAGCCAAATAGGGGGCAAAGCTCTAGACTCGCCCCCGTTGAGTATTTCAGTATTAGATAATCTTGTGGAATAAAGCTGGTGCAAGATAGGCTATCACACCTACAGCCTCGCTCATCCCGGCGGACTGTCGATCAGACTATCGATCAAGGGAAGATGGCGGTTTTCAGTCCGGTTCAGGTTTTCCAACTGGGCGGGATCAACCGGGGTCGAGGCACCTGATTCGGTATCGTCAGTCACGTCTGTTTCGGCACCCTGCTGTTCTGTGACTCGTTGCAGGACGGCTTCTCGATTTTCTTTGGATTGCAGTTCAGTAGGCTGAGGCGTCTGGAAGGCGGGGTTTGAGGAATCAGGATGGGTTGACATGGCTGTTGATGGGGCTGTTGATGGGGCTATAGCTGTTGGGGCTATAGCTGGTCTACAAATTGATCGGCAGACTTCACGAACATAGAGCTAGTCGAGTCCTGGTAAGCCAACGGACTCCCTGCTAGCTAATCTGCAAAATTTGCCCAAACTAATCATCTGCCGGAAGGCGCAGCCCCCGACGCCAAGCGAACCAGGATGGCGAAGATAGCGATAGAGTAGATCTGCGACGTAGGCAAGGTTGGCATGAGCAGTCCCGAAGAGTTTTCCCCATCAGAATCGAACCAGTCAGAATCGAACCAACCAGAATCAAGGCGGCAAGCCGAAGGCTTGGAACGTCTGGAGCAGGAGCTAGCTGAAGTCGAAGCCAGCCTGGACTACAAGCCCACAGAGACTCCCGTCGCTTCGGGAGCCGGGGCAACCGCCTATGTCAAAACCGTCACGCCGCCGCTGGTCATGGTCGAAACCGCCTTTCTGGCCAGTACGGCTAGTTTGCTCTGGCTGGTCAGCTACTACCTCAGCATTGGCCCCTGGATGCGGATTCTGTTTCCGACGCCGATTGCCCTGGTCTACCTGCGCTGGGGCCATCGGGCCGCCTGGATGGCGGCGATTACCTGTGGCCTGCTACTCTCGGTGCTGATGGGGCCATACCTCAGCCTGCTGTTTTTTGTGCCCTACGCCCTGATGGGCGTCCAGCTCGGGGCCATGTGGAAGCGGCGCTCGCCCTGGTTTGCTTCGATTGGCCTGGGTACGCTGATTTCGACCTTCGGCTTTTTCATGCGGGTGGGGCTGCTCTCGATCTTTCTGGGCGAAGACCTTTGGAGCTATCTGACCAACCGGATCACCGATTTGATTCAGCTGGTAATGGGGCGCTTGGTCAACTGGGGGCTGCTGGGACTAGATGCCCTAACGCCGCCTAGCCTGCCTGCCGTGCAGCTCGCGACTCTGGGCGTGGTGTTGTGCAGCGATCTGGTCTATCTGTTCACGGTGCATCTGGCCGCATGGCTGCTGCTGGAGCGGCTGGGCAACCCGATTCCCAACCCGCCGCGCTGGGTGCAGGTGATCCTGGACGAGGAGCGATGATCCGGATCTACAGTCAGTTTGATCACGCCCAGTCCTGGCTAGATCGGTTTCGGGCCAAGTCGCCCCTGTTTGCCTGCGTCCTAGGCTTCACTGAGACGGGCCTGATTCCCGGCATTTCCGCCGCCGGAGCCACCCCCGAAGATCGGCGCTATACCGCCCTGGCCGACGCCGAATTCCTGCTCCGAGGTGCCCAACCCCAGCCGGTTTATCCGCTGCCGCCGCTGCAAGCCGGAGCTTCCCCGGTGCTGATTACCCGCGCTGCCGTCGCCCAGATGCCCGTCTATTTGTTCAACGCGGGCCTAGCCGATTTGCCTTCTGTGCCGATGATCGATCTGGGCGGCAGTCCGGCCCGCTGTCTGACCGGAGCCAGAGCGCTGGATCTTGAGACAGTGGCGCATCTGTTTCAGCAGGGTCTAACCTGGGGAACCAAGCTGGCGGCTGAGGCCGATTATCTGGTCCTGGCCGAATGCGTCGTCGGCGGCACCACCACCGCACTGGCCCTGCTGACCGGGCTGGGCTGGGATGCGACGGGCAAAGTCAACAGCAGTCACCCCACCTGCAATCATTTTCAGAAACAGCAGATCGTCCAGACCGGACTGGCGCACCTGGCTCCCGGACTGCACCCGCTCGACCTGGTAGCCGCGATTGGCGACCCGATGCAGCCCGTCGTGGCCGGGATGGCGCTAGCTGCGAGTCGGTCTGCCGGGGTTTTGCTGGCGGGCGGCACCCAAATGCTGGCGGTCTATGCCCTGGCTCTGGCTCTGGCTGACCAACTCGGCTGGCAGCCCGACCAAATCGTCGTGGGCACTACCCGCTGGGTAGCCGAAGACCAAACGGGCGACACCGTAGGGCTGGCCGATTTGCTGACCGCTCCCCTGCTGGCCACCCAGCTCAGCTTTGCCCAGTCGCGCTATGAGTCGCTGCGGGCCTACGAGCAGGGCTACGTCAAGGAAGGCGTCGGGGCGGGCGGCAGTGCGATTGCGGCGGCTTTGTCTCAGGGCTGGGGGCAGGCCGAACTGCTCAGGGCGATTGAAGCTGAGGCCGACGAGCTGTTCCAGGTTCAGGCAGGTAGGAGCGGCTAAAAGGGGCGTCTATTCAAAGATCGGCTTTGCCAGCGCACCCATACTTCATACAAATTGGATTCTACAAATCAGATTCATACAAGTCGGCCAGGGCAATTTCAACCCCAATCGCAGATATAGCAGTCGAGGGGTTAGTTAGGACAGAATAGAGAGGCATCTTGACCCACTACTCAATCCCCCTGCCATGCCCAGTCCCTACAGCGATGACCTGCGTCAAAAAGTCCTCAATGCCGTTGACGGTGAATACTCTAAAAG
>JBJTUI010000388.1:0-19360 GCA_046080625.1 Elainella sp.
CGTCTGAGAGGCGACAAGCGGTAGAAAATTCGCAGGTGCCAGCTGGGTAGAAGCCTCTGACAGAGCAACAGAAACGGGGGCAAAGCCGCTCAATTGTTCTACAGCGGGACAGAAGGGGGCGAAGTATTCAACGGGCGTCAAGACGGGGTAGGCTACGGAGGTAGACGGGGGGAAGGTCAAGGGTAACATGGTTTTTGCCGGGGGTTGCTCTGCTCCACCCTACATAGGGGCAATTTTGGCCTCCGTATGCATTACCCTGACAAAGCCGGAACTTCAATAAAATGCAAAGACTGGATAAATCCAGACAAAACTTCGAGAATTGACCGCAACGGACGGGAACGATATGGGATTGACGATAGAGCGGCGGTTTTCTGTTGCGCAGGCTGGCCTTACTGCTGCTAGCCTCTGCTAGTCCCTGCTTGCCTCTGCCTTTTTGCCCCTAATTTTGCCCCTAGTTTTTCTCCTAATTTTGCCCCTAGTTCAAAATCGGTGAGGCTGTCGCTCCAGGCTGGTCAACTCGCTCGTGGTAGAGCGCCACGATTTTAGCAACTACCTGATCGATCGTCAGGTGATCCGACTGGATCTCGATTGCGTCTTCAGCCCGACGCAGGGGCGCGATCCGGCGGGTGCTGTCCTTCAGGTCGCGTTCGTAGATGGTTCGCTCCAGCTCGGTCAGGGAAATCTCGGTCTGGCCCTGGTTCTTCAGATCCTGCTGGCGGCGTCTGGCTCGCTCCTGGACTGAAGCGGTCAAAAAGACCTTGAGTTCGGCATCCGGGAACACACAGGTGCCGATATCGCGTCCATCCATGACAATGCCGCCCCGCCGCCCATAGTCCTGCTGGCGTTTAACCAGCTCGCGCCGCACGCTGGGCAGAGCCGATACCGCCGACACCTGGGCCGTGACTTCGGGGCTGCGAATCGCGGCAGTAATGTCCTGGCCGTTGATTGCCACCCGAGCCATGGCCGGATTGCCGCTGATGTCAATCTGGCACTGGCTCACCAGTTCAGCAATGTCGGCCTCATCGCCCACCCCGAGATTGGCTTGCAGCACCAGCCAGGTGACAGCCCGATACATCGCCCCCGTGTCTAGATACAGCAGCCCCAGAACCTGGGCCACCTGACGCACCACGGTTGACTTCCCGGCTCCGGCAGGCCCGTCAATTGCCACAATCGGCTGTCGATTCCGCAGCACCAGATTATCAATCAGGCGAGTTGAACCAATCCGGGCGGCCACAGCCAGCAAGCCCGCTTCTTCTACCTGCTGGAGCGGCAGCATCGTTTCGGGATGAACCAGATCGATATACTCGGGCTGTACGGTCGGGACGGTTTGCAGTTCCGCCTGCACGGCACCGATCAGCTCCTGGCGCAGCCGTCCGCCAGCTCGAAACGTCTGTTCGGCCTGACGCAGCCCCCGGTTCAAAATCGCCGCCTGGGTACGTTGCTCTGGCGAGAGATACTGATTGCGAGAGCTGAGCGCCAGCCCGTCGCTCTCCCGCACGATTGGGCAGATCCTCAGCTCTACGGGCAGATGCAGGTCGGCCACCAGCTTTTGCAGAACTGCCTCCTGCTGGGCGTCCTTTTGGCCAAAATAGGCCCGGTCGGGCTGGACAATGTTGAACAGCTTGGTTACTACCGTGGCCACACCGGTAAAATGGCCGGGTCGCGCCTGTCCACAGAGCTTCGCGATCATCGCTGTTGGCGGCACTACCTGGGTTAGACCAGTTTGGGTTAGACCAGCCTGCTTCATGCCCTGGGTTTCCTGAGCCAGCGAATTGTAGTGACCGTAAAGCTCTTCCACGGAGGGGATAAACAGAACATCAACGCCAGCCTGTTCACAGAGCTGCTGGTCCTGGGCGGGCTGTCGGGGATAGGTTTTGAAATCTTCGTTAGGGCCAAATTGCAGCGGATTGACAAAAATGCTGACCACGACCCAGGCGTTCTCCTGGCGGGCGCGGTGGATCAAGCTGAGGTGGCCGTCGTGGAGGGCACCCATGGTCGGGACGAGGCCGACCGAGCCATCCAGGGGATAACAGGAAGAACGGGGGCCATCCTGCTCGGGGGGCTGATGTTGGCCTGCTCGCAGCTTGCCCAAATAGCAGCGCAATCCAGCAACGGTTGTAAATACTCGCACCGGGTTCTCCTGTCCTACAGACCTAAAGACGCAAATCCTCCGCTTAGTAGTTTACAAAATTCTTTGGGGTGGTCGGGGCGAGGATTGGATAAAGCCCGGTGAAACCTCGGTGAGGATTGGCCTAAACGGGCGCTGGGCATTGGTTCACAGCGAAGCCGCCTTCTCAGTGCCTTCTTAGTAGGGACTCGCCTGCTGGCGCGCTAGTCCGGCTCAAAATCGGGCTCAGCCAGTCCCTCATCCGACTCATCCTCAGCTACATCCCAGCGGCCTGCGGCCTCGGCAGCTCTGGGCCGGGAGCGGCTGTCACCCTCCGAATAGCGGACCGAGGGCAGAACTTCCAGGGCAGGCTGTCCCGAACGCCGCCGTCGCGATAGTCCTTCTTCCGTGGTTGATTCGGCCACGACCTCATAGAGCACAGCCCGTTTGCCCGTTCCGCTGCGGCGCAGCACCCGCCCCAGCCGCTGGATATATTCGCGGGTAGAGCCAGTCCCCGATAGCAAAATCGCCACGCTGGCCGCTGGCACATCCACGCCTTCGTTGAGCACATGCGAGGCCACCAGGGTGCGATACTGGCCGTCCCGAAACTGCTGCAAGATCCGGTGTCGTTCCTTGACCGGCGTCTGGTGGGTGATGGCTGGAATCAAAAAGCTTTGGGAAATCCGGTAGACCGTGGCGTTGTCATTGGTGAAAATCAGGGTTTGCTGCGGGTGGTGCTGGGCCAGCAGCTGAGCCAACAGCTCTAGCTTGCCTGCGTTACCCAGGGCTAGGGCTCTGGCGTCCCGGTGGGCCAACATGGCGCGGCGTCCGGCCTGGGATTGGGCGCTAGCCTGCACGAATCGCTGCCAGCCCTGTAGCGTCCCTAGCCAGAGGTTGGACTGTTTGAGAAACTGGTCTCGGATCGCGATCAGGCGGTCATAGCGCTCTCGCTCGGCTTCAGATAGCTGCACCCGCAGCTGAATAATCTCATGCTCGGCCAGGGCGGTGCCAGCCAGATCTTCGGCGCTGCGACGGTAGACGACCGGCCCCAGCAGCGTTTCCAGATCGGCGTGGCGTCCGTCAGAGCGTTCTGGCGTTGCTGTCAGGCCCAGCCGGTAGGGAGCAATCGCGTATTCGGCAATCACCCGGTTGAAATCGCTGGGCAAATGGTGGCACTCGTCGCAGATCAGCAGCTCGTAGCGGTTGCCCAGGGTTTCGGCATGGATGGCGGCACTGTCGTAGGTGGCAACCAGAATCGGGGTCTGATCGCGGGAACCGCCTCCCAATAGCCCCACTTCGGCCCCCGGAAAGGCCGCCAGCAAATTGGCATACCACTGGTGCATCAAATCTAGCGTTGGCACCGTCACCAGCGTACTGCACGCAGCGACCTGCATTGCCATCTGGGCCAGGTAGGTTTTCCCAGAAGCCGTCGGCAAAACCACTAGGCCGCGCTGCCCGGCAGATTGCCAGGCGCGCAGGGCTTCCTGCTGGTGGGGATAGGGCTGGCGCATCCCGGTTAGGTCGGGCTGGAGGTCAACCGGGCCAAAGGCAGTGGCTTCGTCTCGAAACGGCGTGTCGGTCTGCTGCAATTGCTCCAGCAGGGGGCGGTACTGAATCGCCGGAATCCGAAAGCGCTCGATCCGGTCATCCCAGGTAGCAAAATCCACCCAGGCTTTGCCGCGAGGCGGAGGATGCAAAATCAGCGTACCGCGATCAAACCGCAGGGTAGGAATGCGCCCCATGGTGCTGCGCCTAGAGAGTTAGCGTTTCGACTGGTGCAGGTTTCATAGCGGCAGGGTTGGCGTCAGGTTAAGCTCCGGGCGATTGGGCCAATCCGCGAGCCCACAGCCAGCTTTGCGTTCGCAGCCGGGTTTAGTAGGCCGGTTTAGTAGGCTGGAGCCGCGATCCAGGACACCACAACTCCCAGGGCTGAACCCGCAATCACCTGCACCGGGGTATGGCCCAGCAGTTCCTTCAGCCGGTCTTCGTTGAAGGTCGCATTTTCGTGAAAAAATTCGTCCACAATCTGGTTGAGAATACGGGCCTGTTTACCTGCCGCCTGCCGTACCCCTGCCGCGTCATACATCACGATGATGGCAAACACGAAGGCTAGAGCAAACTCCCCGCTGGCCCAGCCCAGGGTTTGGCCAATGCCGGTTGCTAGGGCCGTCACCAGAGCCGAATGGGCGCTGGGCATACCGCCTGTTCCCACTAAGGTGCGAAAAGTCACCTTGCCGTGCCGCACCAACTCAACCAGTAGCTTGAGCGCCTGGGCCAGTAGACAGGCAACCAGAGCAATAATCAGAACGTGATTGTCAAAAATAGCGCCGATGTCCTGCATAGTGGGAAGAGAGTAGACGTGAGTTGGACGATCTGCCTGAATGATCTGTCTGAATAATCTGCCTGACTGTCAGCCAGGAACACCTCAAACAACGAACCTGGAGCCAACCTGGAAAGTAAATAAGACTACAACGTCCGTCAATTCTCAACAGGCAGACTGATTGTGACTCGATTTGCTGCCGATTGCAATCTTACGCCCTAGATAGGGAGATTCAATGCCTGAATCCTCAATGTTTGCGGGCAGTGATATAGTCGGCGAGAGCCAGCAGGGGCTGGGCCAGCGGACCAAAAGCGGCCAGTTCGGCTTTGGCTTCGGCCACCAGCTGGTTGGCCTGGCGCTGGGACTCCTCAATCCCCCAGAGGCTGGGGTAGGTGACTTTCTGGGCCTGGAGATCCTTCCCAGCAGTTTTACCCAGCTCGGCCTGGGTGGCGGTAATGTCGAGCACATCGTCAATGATCTGGAAGGCCAGCCCGATATTTTGGGCATAGCGAGACAGGGCTTGGCAGGCGGCGTCATCGGCCCCAGCCAGCAGGGCTCCACATAGGACTGAGGCTTCCAACAGCGCCCCCGTCTTGTGGCGATGGATAAAGTTGAGCGTTTCCAAACTCACATCAAGCTTGCCTTCGCAGTCCAGATCTACCACTTGGCCGCCCACTAAACCCGCCGCCCCGACCGCCCGGCCTAGTTTGGCAATTACCCGCAGCACCCGATTTGGGGGAGCCTGGGTTTGGGCGGCGATAAACTCGAAGGCGTAGGCCAGCAGCCCGTCTCCCGCCAGAATTGCCACATCTTCGCCATAGACCTTGTGGTTCGTGAGCTTGCCGCGCCGGTAGTCGTCGTTATCCATGGCGGGCAAATCGTCGTGGATCAGCGACATGGTGTGGATCATTTCCAGAGCACAGGCGGTTGGCATGGCCTGCTCAATGCTGCCGCCCACCAGTTCGCAGGTCGCCAAACAGAGGATAGGCCGCAGCCGCTTGCCGCCCGCCAGCAGCGAATAGCGCATCGCTTCGTAGATTTTTTCAGGGTAGATCACCGCAATTGACTGATCCAAGGCGGCTTCGACCAGAACCTGTCTTTCGCTCAAATAGCCTTTCAGGTCAAACCCAGTCAGATCAGCTCTAGTTAGATCGGCCCCAGTCGGGTTAGCCCCAGTTGGGTTGGCCAAGGTCTCTACAGAACTGCGGTTAATCGAGCTCGTCATGTTTATCTCCTCACCCATGCGCACAATGCTAATTGCTCTGATGCCTGAATTTGCTGATGTTGATTACGGTTTTATGCCGCTGTCGTGGGTTGCTTCGCGGGTCGCTGCCCTAGGTCGCCATCCTGCCTCTAATCACAAAACTTCCTGGCCCAACCGCAGATCGGGTCTTTCAGACCTGCCCTAAACGCCACAGCGCTGACGGTAACTCCATACTGTATTGTGCAACAGCATGGTCACAGTCATCGGACCAATTCCGCCCGGAACGGGGGTGATCCAGTCAGCCACTGGCTCAACCGAGGCAAAATCGACATCGCCGACCAGTCGCCCCTTGCCTGTCGAGTTCACCACCCGGTTGATTCCCACATCGACCACCACCGCTCCTGGTTTGACCATCTCGGCGGTAATTAACCCAGGCCGTCCAACCGCAGCCACCAGCAGATCGGCAGAGCGAGCCAGAGCCGCCAGATCCTGACTGCGGGAATGGGCAATCACTACCGTGGCGTCAGCCTCCAGCAGCATCAGGGCCACGGGTTTCCCTACCAGAATGCTGCGGCCAATCACGACCGCCTGTTTGCCCTTCAGCGGAATTTGGTGTTCTGCCAGCAGCCGCATGACTCCAGCCGGTGTGCAGCTCCGCAGGCCCGGTTCGCCCCGCACCAGTCGGCCCAGATTGGTTGGGTGCAGACCGTCGGCATCCTTGTCGGGATCAATTTGGTTGAGCAGGGCCACGGCGTCGAGATGGTCGGGCAGGGGCAGCTGCACCAGAATGCCATCCACCTGGTCGTTCTGATTCAGGGCCGCAATTTCTTCGGCCAGTTCGGCCTGGGTTGTTTCGGTCGGGTAGTGGCGGCCGAAGGAAGCAATCCCCACGGTGGTACAGGCCTGCTCCTTGTTGCGCACATAGGCCGCACTGGCCGGATTATCGCCAACCATGAGCACCGCCAGTCCCGGCGGACGCCCCACCTGTTGCTGAAGCTGTTCAACCTCTGCTGTCAGTTCGGCCTGTAGGCGTTGGGCCAGCGCTTTGCCATCCAGTAAATTTGCCATCCGGTCGTCAAGAATTCATCAAGAGTTCGTCAAGAGTGAAAATTCTGCTGGAGGAATTTCAAGGAATGCGATTCAGCCTGGGGCTGAGCTGTGGTCTTCCCGTTTGACGTTCCTCTGCCCAGCTTCTCTGACTAGTCTCTCAGATTTGGCTCCCTGCAAGCGTAGCGAATTGGCTCATCTGGCTGTTTCAACGTAAAGTTTAGCGACAAGTTTTCTCTAGCCAACCCTCCTCGCTCGCCAGAGTCGCTTAAATATCAGCAAAGCCCTCCCCGTCCTAATTGTTCTGCGCTATTGCTCCATGCCGAAGCTGTTGATTCCGGCTGGCCTACCTGGCTGGCGGCTAGGTCAAACTCCTGGTCAAACCTCTGGTCAAACTCCTGGTCAAACCTCTCCCACCACGGCTGGTCTGCTTCACGCCGGGCTAGGGTTATGTCTGCTGCTGCTAACGGCCTGTAGCCGATTGACCACCGTTCAGAACGTGCACGAACATCCCCAACGCAATTGGTTGACGCAAACCGTCCAGCTTCAGGGCACCGTCGGCAGTCGAGCCCCCTTACTTCAAGGCCAGATCTACGAGTTGCAGGACGAGACTGGTAAAATTTGGGTATTGAGCCCCAAAGCCAACCTACAGACCGGCACAAGCATTCTGATTCAGGGACAGGTGCGCTACGAATCCATCGAAATCGAAGGTCAAAATCTCGGAGAGGCTTACATTGAAGAACAGCAGCAGCTCCCTCCGTCGCCCTGAGCCTGCTCCCGATGCTGATTTCCTATGACTGATCCAATTTTCTCTGCTGGCGACTTTTCGCCAGAGCCCCTGACCACGCTTCAGGACCAGTCCCGTCCTGGAGTGGCAGTTGCAATTCTTTACCAAATCAGCAGCGCCGTTCCCGGTCAGCCAGACGCGCTCCAGGTTTTGCTCCAGCTGCGGGACGACAAACCGCAGATCGCCCATCCGGGCCGCTGGGCTTTCTTTGGAGGACATCAGGAGCCGGGCGAAACGCCGCTAGAAACCGTGAAGCGAGAGCTGGAAGAGGAAATCGGCTATCAGCCGCCAGAAATTGCCTATTTCAATTCATACCTCACCCATTCGCAGGTGATTCGCCATGTTTTTGCGGCACCGCTGCTGGTAGAACCCGCAAGATTGCGGCTGCGGGAAGGACAGGATCTGGGATTAAGTACTATAGAAGAAGTACATCAAGGGCAGCGATTCTCAGCGCGACTGGGGCAGAGTCGGCCTCTGGCCCAACCCCATCGGCAAATTCTGTTAGATTTTTTCCAGAGGCATCGAGACGCGATTTGCTCTACAGGTGACCCCCTCACCCGTGAATCCTATAGAGACAGCAATGGCACCGGCAAAACCGATTAAATCCAAAACCTATCGCGTACGTGAAAGCGCCAGAGCGAAACACGTCAGTATCAAAATCTCCCATCTGGGCGAAGTTGAGGTCGTAGTTCCGTTTGGCTTCGATCGACAGCAAATTCCCGAAATCGTCCAGAAGCGCCAAGACTGGATCGCCAAAACCACCCAGCGAATTGTGGCAGAGCGACAGGCCGCCCCCCTCAGCCAGACCGCAGGCCAGCTGCCCGAAATTATCAGTCTACAATCCCTGCCCGAACGCTGGCAGCTGCGCTATGAGCAAACCGCAGCCAATCATGTGGTGGCCAGCAAAACCGGAGCCCAACGCCTGCTGGTGCGGGGCGCAATCCACCATCCCCAGCTCTGTCAGCGAGTGCTGAAGCAATGGCTGAAACGCAAAGCCGAAATGCATCTAATTCCCTGGCTACGGCGCACTAGTCAGGAGGTGAATCTGCCCTTTAATCAGGTAGCAATTCGGGGCCAAAAAACCCTCTGGGCCAGCTGCTCGGCCAAAACCAACATCAGCCTCAACTACAAGCTGCTGTTTCTCCCGCCCCGGCTGGTTCGCTATGTGTTTATCCACGAGCTCTGCCACACGGTGCATCTCAACCACTCCGATCGGTTCTGGGGGCTCGTAGCCGAAAAAGAGCCGATTTACGATCGGCTGGACGCCGAGTTAAACAAAGCCTGGATCTACATTCCCGATTGGGTCGAGCAGGGTTTTGCCGAAGAATCAGGAGCTGGGCTCGACTAAACCCAAGATCAGTACCCAAGATCAGTTAAAAGGTGCAGGAGATCAGTTAGGAGGTGCAGGGGGGCAGGCCCTCTGCGCAAAACCGCGCTCCACCCCGCTATTCCGCCGATAATGCTGTCTATCTCCTTGAGATCATTGCATCTCCCCTCCCTACTCGGCAGGTTGAGTCGGTAAGCTAGTTTGATAGGGGTATCGTCAGCCTGAATTTCAGACCCACAATAGAGTTTTTAGTCACAGCTTTGGTCATGACTTTGTCAGAGACTGGGGCAGCACCACGAGCAGAACCGGGCATTCTAAGGCTATAACCGGGATGTCTACCCCCATAGTTGTTCTCAAACAACCTCCGAGAGAACCATGAAGCCAAGCTGGAAGCAATTCTATCCACCGATCAAAACCGCCGTCCTCAATCTCGAATCGCTTGACTTGCTGCTCCAGCAGGTCGTTGAGAACATTATTGGTCTCTATAGCGCGGAGTGTTTGCTCTGGTCGGGGCTGGAATGGGGCATGGCCGACGCTCTGCGCGTGTTTACCTTACCCGAAACTGCTGCCGCCTACGCGACCCAGCTCGGCTTTGCCTACCCGCCGCCGCCGCTGGCCATAGGGTCAGCAACCGCCCGTGTCCAGCAATTCCGTCCGCGATCTTTGCCCCTCTGGCTGTTTGACCAGCAGAATGCACCCCAGCTTTTGCAGCTCAAGACGGGCGATCTGATCATTCCCGTCACCAATCGGGGCAACGCCTTTGAACCCAATGCCGATGGCTCAGCCATTGCCAATTCGCTGCAATTTGTCCTGCAGCTGATTCGACCTCAAGCTATAGACAGCGAGGCTATAGTAGCTGAGCCTTCCCCCCAGTCAACCCAGGCCATCCAGGGCTGGGAACCAGAAGAGATTGAGTCTCTGGAGGTGATCTGTAGCCAGCTGGGTCTGGCCTATAGCGCGCTGTATTGGCGACAGCGTCTGGAACAGTCGCGCCAGCAGTCGGCTTTGATTGGGCGGATCGCTCGCCTGCTCAACTCCACCCTGAACCCGGACGAAATCGTCAGCCGAATTGTGGCTGAGCTGGGAGCAGGGTTGAACTGCGATCGTTCGATTCTAGTCGATCTGCGCCATGACCCGGCCACCGTATTGGCGGTGTGGGATCAGCCCGGTAGCGATCTGACGCCGTTAGAACCGCGCCAGGTGCGGCAGTCCTACTGGCAAAACGTGATCGAAATGTTTTTGCAGGCCGGAGCCAGCTATTTGCAGCTGGGGCTTCAGGAACCGACGCCCGATCCGCTCCAGGTTTGGCTCCAGGACATTGGAGCCCAGTCGGTGCTGGTCGTACCCCTATTTATCCAGGAAGAATTTTTTGGCGGCGTGGCCCTGCTGTCCTACCAGCACGAGCGCTCCTATCTGATTGATGAACTGCAAACCGTGCGGCAGGTGGCCGATCAGGCGGCGATTGCCCTGACCAACGCTCAGCACTACCAGCGGCTTTGGCGACGTCAGGAGGCTCTGCTGATCCAGAACAACTCCCTCCAGCGGGCAATTCTACGCGATGAGCTGACCCAGCTGATGAATCGGCGGTCTCTGGAACGGGAGTTAGAGCAACTGAGCATGCCCGCGATCTGGACGGTGCATCCACCCTTCTGCGTGATTGTCTGTGATATCGACTATTTCAAGCTGGTCAACGATGCCCATGGCCATCTGGTCGGGGACGAGGTGCTGCAAGAAGTGGCTAAGCGGCTCCAGGGCCAGTTGCGGCGCGGGACTTCCGCCTACCGCTATGGCGGCGAAGAGTTTGTGATTGTCCTGACCGACACGCCCCTCGATTTAGCCCTAGATGTAGCAGAGCGACTGCGCCGGGCCGTACGCTCCACGCCAATTTTGACCAAAGTTGGCCCAATCGAAGTCACCCTCAGCTTTGGCATGGCCCAGCGCGATCTGAGCTGTGACCATACGGGCTGGGACGTACTGCAACGGGCCGACAAAGCCCTCTATGAAGCAAAGCGTCTGGGCCGCGACCGGGTTTATGCAACGGGTGCGATCGATTTACACCCAGAGCAGGCGAAACCAGAGAGCCTGACCGCGCTGGCCGCAGAGCCGTTTGGGGTGGAGCCAGTTGGGGCCGATTTGGAATAGTCGATTTGGAATAGTGATTTGGAATAGTCGCACTGCCCGGTTCAGGTAGGCACGGGTTGATTAGTTAGTAGCCCAGCCGTTTTGCCTGATTCGTTGGGACACAACTGTAAAAATTCCTAGAGCCTGACAGGGTAAACTCAAACCAGTTTGACGATTTTTGGCCTGATTTGCTTTGGCCCGATCACCTTCTGCTAACTTTCTCGGCAACTTTCTACGGAGACTTCGACACTAGATTATGGCAGCCCCTCTCTCTCCTGCATCTTTGGTCGCAAAACCCATCACCTTCGGCACCGACGGTTGGCGCGGTGTAATTGCGGCTGACTTCACCTTCGAGCGAGTCATGCAGGTGGCCCCGCTCGCCGCCCATGCCCTGGCCCAACACTACGACAGCCCCAGCCGCACGGTGATCGTAGGGTATGATCGGCGCTTCCTCTCAGAAGAGTTCGCCCAGGCAGCAGCTACAGCGATTAGCGCGGCTGGGTTTGAGGTGCTATTGTCGGAAAGCTACGCGCCCACGCCAGCCTTTAGCTGGGCGGCCAAACAGCAAAACGCCCTGGGCGCTGTGGTGATCACGGCCAGCCACAACCCAGGCATCTATTCTGGCCTGAAGGTCAAGGGGGGCTTTGGTGGATCGGTGCCGCCGGAAGTCACCCAAACCATTGAGGCGCTGCTGCAATCACCACCGCCTGCGGCCAGCCAGCCTGGCCCGATCCAGAGCTTCGATCCCTGGCAGAGCTACTGCGAGGTGCTGCGCAGCCGGGTCGATATTGCAGCCATCCAAGCCGCAATTGCTAGCGGCCAGCTCCAGGTGTTTGTAGACGTGATGCATGGCGCAGCTGCTACCGGTCTGGCCCGTCTACTGGGTGACCAGTTGGGGGCTGGCCTGACCGAACTAAACAGCAGCCGCGATCCGCTGTTTGAAGGCGGCGCACCCGAGCCTTTGCCACGCTATCTGCCTAAGCTGCTGGACACGATCCGCCAGTATGGCTCTGGTGAATCAGGGCGAGCCAAGCTGGTAACGGGCCTGGTGTTTGACGGCGACAGCGACCGGATTGCGGCAGTAGACGGACAGGGCAATTTTCTCAGCTCCCAGGTGCTGATCCCAATCCTGATCCAGCATCTCGCGGTCAACCGAGGCTACCGGGGCGAGGTGATCAAAACCATCAGCGGCTCCAACCTGATTCCCAAGGTGGCCGAACTCTATGGCCTACCCCTCTACCAAACCCCAATTGGCTACAAATATATTGCCGACCGGATGCTAGAAGCCCAGGTGCTGTTGGGCGGTGAAGAATCGGGCGGCATCGGCTACGGTCATCACATTCCGGAACGGGACGCGCTGCTGTCGGCCCTCTATGTTCTGGAGGCCGTAGTCAAGTCGGGCCAGGATCTGAGCCAGCTCTACGCCAACCTCCAGCAGCAGACCCAATACCACTCTACCTACGACCGCATCGATCTGCCCCTGGCCAGTATGGACGTGCGGGCGCGTCTGCTCGATCAGCTCCAGACCCAGCCGCCTACAGAAATTGCAAGCCAGCCCGTCACCAGCTGTCTGGACATCGACGGCTACAAGTTTCAGCTGGCCGACCAGAGCTGGCTGCTGATTCGGTTTAGCGGCACCGAACCCGTACTGCGCCTCTACTCGGAAGCCCTCACCGCCGAGCGGGTGCAGCAAAACCTGGCCTGGGCCAAGGACTGGGCCGACAAGATCTAGGGTCAGCCGCAGCAGGCCGAAGGCAGATGCAAATTTGGCGGCTAAACCGGGTGCTGGTAGAATCTAGGGCCGGTAAGATCTAGGGCAGTCAACTCTGGAGCCAAGACCCAGAACTACCGCCCAAACCTAATACCATGCCCGATCTTATTGTTGCGACCAGCAATCCCGGCAAACTGGAGGAGATGCAAGCCTACCTGACCGATCCGGCCCTGGCAGACTGGCAGCTGAAGCTGAAGCCCGCCGAGCTGGAAATCGAGGAAACCGGGATGACCTTCCAGGAAAACGCCTGCCTCAAAGCATCTCAGGTGGCCCAGGCTCTCGGTCTATGGGCAATTGCTGACGACTCGGGGCTGGCGGTCGATGCCCTGAATGGGGCTCCTGGCCTCTATTCAGCTCGCTATGCCGACACCAACCAGGCCCGGATCCAGCGCCTGCTGACGGAAATGCAAAACCAGGCCAACCGGGCGGCCCACTTTAGCTGCGCGATTGCTGTGGCGCGACCCGACGGCACGATTGCCCTCCAGGCGGAAGGAGTTTGCCCCGGCGAAATCCTGCTAGCGCCCAGGGGCAGCGGCGGGTTTGGCTACGACCCGGTGTTTTACCTGCCAGACTACCAGCTCTCCTTTGCCGAAATGGCCCCAGACCTGAAGCATCGCGTCAGCCATCGGGGGCTGGCGTTCCAAAAACTGCTGCCCCAGCTGATCGCTCTCAGCCGTGAGGAGCTGTCGAGAGGCGGGAGCTAGGGCAGTCAGACTAAGCTGTTGGATTGCCTGGATTGCCGACGAATCGCCGCCCTCGGAATTTCGAGACCCAGGAATTCCGAGATCCAGGAACGGTTGCATTGAGCAAGGGGGCCGTTTGGGGGTTTGGTGGAGGCGGCCCAGCGGTTCTAGATGGCCTCCTGATTCTTCTCGCCAGTCCGGATGCGAATGATTTGCTCAACGGGGCTGACGAAGATTTTGCCGTCGCCGATTTCGCCAGTCCGAGCTGCCGCAATCACCTTGTCTACCACCATGTCGAGCTGGTCATCTTCAACCACAATCTCGACTTTGAGCTTCTGCAAAAACTCGACCGTGTATTCCGAGCCCCGGTAGCGTTCGGTCTGTCCTTTCTGGCGGCCAAAGCCCCGCACCTCTGAAACTGTCATCCCCACGATGCCAGCGTTGACTAGCGCGATTTTGACTTCATCGAGCTTAAACGGGCGAATAATGGCCTCAACTTTCTTCATGGCTTCCGTCACTCCCTATCTAGTACGTTCTATAGCGTAAGTTAAATAACCTGATTGTTTCTACCACCGTCAGGAAAATAGGTTTTGTAATATAAGCTACCTTTAATCATTACGCAAGAATTTCCCACACTTTGTCACGAAACGTTAGCATTACCCTCCAACCCTCAGCTGCTGACGCAGTTTAACTGCTTACAAAAATCACCTCAAAGATTCGTCGAGATGGCCTGCACCGGACAGGTCGAGATGCATTGCTCGCAGACCACACAGCGAGAGCGGGTAAAGTTGAGCCGAAACGACTGGGGATCAAGGCTGAGCGCCTCGGTGGGGCAAACGCCTGTGCAAAGGCCGCAGTCTACACAGACCGCTTCGTCGATCACGATTTCGCGATTGGCCGCCGAAATGCCAATATCCTGAGAGCGCAGCCAGTCCATGGCCGCCTCTAGCTGGTCAATATCGCCAGCCAGCTCCACCACCAACATGCCGACCTGATTGGGCGTAATTTGAGCCCGAAAAATATTGGCCGCCACATTAAAATCCTTCGCCAGCCGGTAAGTAATCGGAACTTGCACCGAGCGGCGTGGAAAAATCAACGTCACACGCTTTTTCATGCTGAACTGTCCTCGGAGTAATTAGGTGAGATGCCGTTAGGTGAGATGTCTTGCGTCCGATTTGCCGCGAATAGCAGGCCGCTTGAGTCGGGAGCATCTGTTAGTGAAGCCTTCACTTACTGAAGCCTGCTCCTGGCCGAATCTTTTTGTAAGCTAATATTGGGGATTCATTAGGCGGCTCATCGGACAACTCATCGGACGACGGCACTCGACCGTCTCGGTTTTGTCCCGGTTGCCTCTCGGTTAGCCCTCAATCAGGTTTCCTTAATACCCATACTAGCTGTCGTTAATATCCTAGTTTCTATGACCTCTGATTCTTCGACTCCTCAAACGTCTTCCCAGCCTAATCAGCCCGTCGAGACAGCCACCGGCAGCCGGGTCCGCAACCTGGTGATTGTGGTGGTGGCAATTGCGCTGAGTGTGGCCGTGTTCTTGGGGCTGCGCACCGGCAGCGATACGGGCTCGCTGGCAGCTATGGCCAAATCGGCAACGCCCCTGGAAGTAGCCTTGACCAACGGCAAACCGACGCTGATGGAGTTCTATGCCGACTGGTGTACGTCCTGTCAGGCTATGGCCAAGGACATGAGCGAGTTGAAACAGGAGTATGGCAAGCAGGTCAATTTTGTGATGCTGAATGTGGACAACGCTAAGTGGCTGCCCGAAATGCTCCACTACCGGGTAGAGGCGATTCCCCACTTCACCTTCCTAGATCAAACCGGCCAGCCCATCGCCGCCACGATTGGCGAACAGCCGCGTCCGATTATGGCGGCCAATCTACAGGCCCTGGCTGACGCCACTTCCCTGCCCTACATTCAGCAGCGGGGCCGGATTTCCCAGGTTGAAGCTCCGGTTATGCCCAAAGCGAGTCCGGGCGAAGATCCTCGCAGCCACGGAGCCCAGGTTGCGCCGCCAGCCTAGGCCGCAATCTAGCCTAGGTGACGCGATCTAGCCTTGAGGTTTGCGAATCGTAAAAGAAATCGAGCGAGCCGGTTCGCCAGATTGGGCTGGCTGCCGGAGCGAGACAGGCAGCTCTACCGTTGGCTGTGCCAATGGACTCAGGGGATTCACCGATGGCTGAACTGGCTGGTCTGAAGTCTGAACCGGTGGGGTCGGGACGGATTTAACGCGCTGGGGTCGGGGCGGATCGGCAGGAGTCCAAATTAGCTGGCTCCACCGATTAGCATTGGAGGCCAAGGCCAGCAGCAAACCGGCAACACCATAGAGGGGCAGGGGCAGGGAGAGGCTGTGAAACCACTGGTAAAGCTCTGCCAGCCCAAAGAATACCACTACCCCAACCGCCCAAACTTTCATCGCGCTGTTTCTGTCACAACAGTCTCTAGAATAGCGATGAATCGCCAGCTTGATTACCTTGATTGCCGGGTGATTGGTTGCCGGGTGACTACAGAGAGTGCGCCAGCAGCGATTGAGTCAGGGCTTCACACCCCATCTCTAGCGTATCGGCTATCTTCTGGCCATCGTGGTAGGCCGCCAGCAGCACCTGGCTGGTTTTGCCCCAGGCAATTGTGCCGTCAGCCGCAATCCCAATCGCGCCAAAATCGCGCTGGCGGCTGTGGGCCTCCCGAAACGAGCGCTCAAAAGCGTCAGCCAGGTTGGCCCCATCAGTGGTGCGAATCACGATCCGGGCTGCCAGACATTCTTCGATAATGTGTTCGCCGATTCCGGTGCAGCTAATCGCGGCATGGGCATTGGCATAGTTGCCCGCTGGCATGGCCGAATCGCTCACCCGGCCAATCCGCTCGAAGCCTTTGCCACCCGTAGAGGTGCCAGCAGCCAGCCGCCCGTGGCTATCCAGCACAACCACGCCAATCGTCCCTCGTCCGGCTTCGGTGACTAGCTCCCGTTCGGCCACAACCCCCGCCATGGCCTTGTCAAAATTGCCTTCGCGCTCCAGCAGCCATTCCTGGAGTCGAATTTTGGTGAGCGGGTCGTAGTAGGGCAGCTGTAGTTCACGCATCAGCTCTAGCGCCCCAATGTCGGACAGCACCCGGTCATCCGAGTCCTGTAAAAAGAGGGCCAGCTCCACCGGATTTTTCACCCGCGAGGCGTTGATCACACCGCTAAACCGCTGGGTTGTCCCGTCCATCAGCGAAGCGCTCATCCGAATCTGGCCATCCGATTGCAGCACCGAACCCGTACCGGCATTGAAGCGCGGTTCATCCTCCAGCAGCTGACAGCCCCGCACCACCGCCGAGCGGGCATCCACTCCAGACAGCAACAGATCGTAGACCTCAGAGACAATCGCGTAGAGCGACCGCCGCACGGCCTCTGCACCATCCTTACCTTTGAGCGAACTGCCTGCTCCACCGTGAAGAATCAGCTTGGGCTGAACAAAACCCGTTGACATAGAACTAATACCTTTGCAAATGAATTTTCAGAGACGAAGCGAGCGCAAATTTCAACCGGAGAAAGCCGCTTGATCAAGCCCAATCAAGTCCAGTGCGACTTTGGGGCGGAGCTTGAGCGACCATGCCTTGCGCTACCCGAAATCCTGGGTTAGCGTTCCCGGTTTCAGCGCTAAGGGAGAAACGAACCGATACCCAAACTCCTGCCGGGGTGAGCCGGTCAGGGGAAACCGATTTAGCGCAGGATCTAGAGCCGCAAACCCTAGACCAGTAAATCCAGAACTGGGCAAGCCTACTCGAATACCAATCTGGAGCCTCTGGCCAGAGACTCTGGTGAGTTTTGCAGCTCAACTCAGTAGATGTTGAACAAAAAACCTGCCCAACCGAGGGGAAACACGCCGAGCGCCGACTCATCAGGGCTCAAGAGCATATAGCTCAGGATCGTAGGGCTCAGGATCATCGTGGCTCAAGACAGCCGCAGGGCAACTGCCTTGATGAAACTCAAATTCGCGATCCGGCGTCGTAGCTGATTTAACAATATTTGACAATATCAGAAACCAGAGCCCCTAATCCGCTTCTGCCTGATTTTCTGCATACTGTGTACTCTTTTACCCATTCTGGTTGGGCGGCACATCTTTGAGGCGGCACATCAAGAGAGGCTGCATATCATCAATGCAGGGTAAGGAGTGCTCCCTGGAGAGGATTCCGTTCCCACGCCGCTCTTTCCAGGCAGGTTCATAGAAAAATCGAGTTGGAGCCTGTAGTCTTGGAGCCACAGCTGTGCGCTGAGTAAAACTCAGGAGTCACTAGCATCGGCAGCTTCGCCTGAAGATCGGTGTCGCCGACAGCGCTCAGAGCAATATTTGACTTCATCCCAGCAGTCCTGCCATTTTTTTCGCCAGACAAACGGGCGCTGACAAACGGGACAGATCTTGCTGGGCAGATCGGCCTTGGAGCGAACCCGCCCCAGCGAATTGGCTTGCGAGGCGGCTTTGGATTTTGACCGGGAACGGGGCATGGCGGTTTGATAGCGCTACTCCCATTCTAAGCTTGAGTAAAGTTAGCCGGTTTTGGAGGGTGTCTAGAGCGTGATCGCGTCTTCTAGCTCGTTGTCTAATGTGCGGATTGTTTTAGTAGAGCCCGCTGGTCCCCTGAATGTGGGTTCAGTGGCTCGGGTCATGAAAAATATGGGATTAGATCAGCTGGTGCTGGTTAATCCCCAGTGTGATCCATTCAGCGATGCGGCCCGCCAAATGGCAGTTCATGCCGATGATATTCTGACTTCTGCCCAGCAGGTCGAGAGTTTAACGGCTGCTCTGGTGGGCTGTCAGCGGGCCATTGCCACCACCGGCCTAGACCATACAACGCTCAGCCTGCCCTTAGAACAGCCGCGCATGGCGCTGCCCTGGCTGCTGGAAACTGCTGCCCCAACTGCCCTGATTTTTGGCCGAGAAGACCGGGGATTGACTCGAACTGAACTCAACTTGGCCCAGCGGCTGGTGCGGATTCCGACTACTGCCGATTACCTCTCGCTGAATCTGGCCCAGGCCGTGGCGATCTGCTGTTATGAGCTATCGGCGGCGGCTCCAACCCACCTGGTGACTCCTGCTGCTGGGGCCACCGCTCCGGCTCCACTGGAAACCCTGGAACTGTACTATCAGCAGTTAGAGGCATTTCTGCTGAAAATTGGCTACCTGCTGCCCCACACCGCCTCCAGCCGCATGGAAAAATTTCGGCATCTGTTTGGCAGAACCCAACTCTCAGATCCGGAAGTTGCCATGTTGCGCGGCATTCTGCGGCAGGCCAACTGGGCAATTGAGCAGGGGGCTGAACAGAGATCTGGGGCGAAGCCCACCGAACTTGATGAATTGCAGGATTGGCCAGATTCAGCGAAATGAACCGACCCAAATAAACTGCTTCAACCCTCGTAAACAAGCTGCTCCAAGCAAGCTGACGGTTGTCCTCCGAGGAACATCAGGATAGAGCACTGGTTAAGGAGGGCGGGCTAAATCCCATCAAAATGGCCCGATCAAAATAGCCCAATATCAACGGCCCGATTCAAAACGTGCTAACCTACTGGCAAAATCCAGCAGTATCCAGGAATACGATCCAGGAATACAACTGATCGTGAGGAGCCGGATCAGAGAGCCGAGGAACTGTAAATTTTTATGTGCAAATCATTCGTCTAAAAATTATTCCGCTAGCCTTGCTGCACAAGCACAGTTGAAATGCTGATACGCAACCGCGAATTTGACTCAGGTGCTCGTTTGACTGAATGTCACCCCTGTTGGTTGGCCATCGCCGAATCATTGCCGGTTTTTCCAGAGTGATTACAATAGGGCAGCCTGTCGGTGTGCGGAGACTCGAGTGGCTGTAGTCCCAACCCATCTCGGATTGGTCATTCTCTGCTTGTTCATCCCAATTGGTTTAGAGGTTTGGAATTGTGTTGGATTCTACCAATCGTCCCAAAGGAATGCAGCGTCGTTTGGCTCGTAAACGGTCAAATGCTCAGGCCC
>JBJTUI010000389.1:0-3596 GCA_046080625.1 Elainella sp.
TGATGTCAAACGGATTTTTCAGCGCTTAACCCTCGATCTGCGGGGCTATGAACGCTTTGGTTCAACCTGAAGCGGTTCATCTCCTGGAAATGACTAAATTCCATATCTAGTGGCAACCACGGCAATTCTGGAAGAACCGAATTTTTCTAGTACGCTACCTCGATCCAAGGTGAATACCATGTGCGGAATTGTTGGACTGTTGGTTAAAAAGCCGGAGCTAAGAGAATCCCTGGGAGCCTGGATGGTGCCGATGCTGGTAGGCATGGGCGAGCGCGGCCCCGATTCGGCAGGGCTGGCCGTCTTCACCAGCCCCACTGCTGCCGATCAGCGCAAATACAGCCTCTATTCCGGCGGTGTTGCGTTTAACTGGAGCGAATATGTTCGAGAATTTCAGCAGACCTGGGGCGAGGAACCGGTGCTGAACGCCCAGGGAAATCATGCGATTCTAGTTTCGGCCATCGCCCCCGACCAGATCAAAGCCTGGTTAAAGCAGAGCTATCCCAGTTTACACCTGCTCTCTGTGGGCCGGACAATTGACCTTTATAAGGACACGGGGAAGCCCGATGCGGTCTGCCAGCGCTATGGATTTGAGGCGCTCCAAGGCAGTCATCTAGTCGGCCACACCCGCATGGCCACCGAGTCGGCAGTCACGCCTGCCCACGCCCACCCGTTCACCGCGGGCGAAGATTTCTGTCTGGTCCACAACGGCTCCCTGTCTAACCACCACCAGATCCGGCGGCAGTTGGAACCACAAGGTATTTTCTTTGAAACTGACAACGACACCGAGGCCGCCTGTCGCTTTCTGGAATGGCGAATGCGCGAGGGCGACGACCTGGAAACAGCTCTGCAAAAAGGCTTTGTCGAACTGGACGGCTTCTACACCTTCCTGATGGGCACGGCAGACAAGCTGGCCCTGGTGCGGGACGCCTTCGCCTGCAAGCCTGCCGTGATTGCCGAGACCGACGACTATGTCGCGATTGCCTCCGAGTTCCGTTCCCTGGCCCATCTCCCCAACATTCACGACGCCCACCTCTATGAACCTGCCCCCGAGGAGATGTATGTATGGACAGTCTGATCACCGAGCCCACCCCCACCGAACTGGCCGCTGCGCCGATCCGGTTTGACCTCAGCCAGACCCCGCTGCGCCAGGTCAACCAGTTCCTGCACCACCAGGCCGACCCCAGCCAGCCCGTGCAGATTTTCCACCCCAACGGCGTCCACAATCTGGCCGTCGGTTTAGATGCCCCGCTCACCGTCGAAATCCAAGGCCACGCTGGCTACTACGCCGCCGGAATGAACCAGCAGGCCGACGTCACCATCTTCGGGAACGCTGGTCCGGGCGTAGCCGAAAACATGATGTCGGGCCGGGTGCGGGTCAAGGGCTTTGCCTCCGTGTCGGCAGGCGCTTCGGCCCAGGGCGGACTGCTCGTGATCGAAGGTGACGCCAGTTTGCGCTGCGGCATTTCCCTCAAGGGAGCCGATATTGTTGTAGGCGGCAGCGTCGGCAGCTTCTCGGCCTTCATGGCCCAGGCGGGCTGCATCGTCGTCTGCGGGGATGCCGGAGATGCCCTCGGCGATTCGCTCTACGAAGCCGTAATCTACGTGCGCGGTCAGATCAAATCCCTGGGAGCCGACGCCCAGCTCGAACCCATGACCGAGGCCGACTATACCACCGTCGCCGACCTGCTGGCCCAAGCCGGATTCACCCACGACCCCCAATCCTTCCAGCGCATCGCCTCCGCCCGCCAGTTGTATCACTGGAATGCGGATGCGGAGCAGGAGTATTGAGGAGGTGGGGGAGATGGGGAGTATTGCTCTGGTTTGCGGATTCTTCAAGTTCGTTCAAAATTCTAGGATCTGTCAAGTTCTCTGCATCGTTACCCAACCCGCCCGCGTGTGAACGGCGGGCTAATGGCAGCAAGTACACTAAAGTGGACTGAAACATTCCCCACCCCAACCTTATCTAGCAGCCCAGCCACCCCTCAACCCACCCCCAGAATCAGAACACCTCCCCATCTCCCCCATCCCCCCATGACTCCCCCTCCCCTCTCCCTCGAAACCTCTGCCAGCTACGACCCGCGCATCATCTCCTATATTCAAAACGCTTCTGCCCACGGGCTCTACGAAATTCGCGGCTTGGGGGCCAAACGGCGGCTGCCCCACTTTGACGATCTGGTGTGTTTGGGCGCATCGCTCACCCGCTACCCGCTGGAGGGCTATCGGGAAAAATGCCTGACCAAAACCGTGCTGGGCACCCGCTTTGCCAGTAAGCCAATCGAACTTGAGATCCCAATTACGATTGCGGGCATGAGTTTTGGCTCGCTCTCGGCCAACGTCAAGGAAGCTCTGGGCCGCGCCGCCACCGAATTGGGCACCAGCACCACCACAGGCGATGGCGGCATGACGCCGGAGGAGCGGGAATCGTCCCGGATTCTGGTCTACCAATGTCTGCCCTCCCGCTATGGCTTCAATCCCAACGATGTCCGCAAGGCCGATGCGATTGAAATCGTGATTGGTCAAGGGGCAAAACCGGGCGGCGGCGGTATGCTGTTGGGCCAGAAGATCAATCCCCGAGTGGCCGCCATGCGCACCCTGCCGGAGGGGGTCGATCAGCGCTCGGCCTGCCGCCACCCGGACTGGACCGGCCCGGACGACCTGACAATTAAGATCCAGGAGCTGCGCGAGCTGACCGACTGGGAAAAGCCGATTTATGTCAAAGTCGGGGCGTCTCGTCCGTTCAACGATGTCAAGCTGGCCGTCCAGGCTGGAGCCGATGTGGTCGTTGTGGACGGTATGCAGGGCGGTACGGCGGCCACCCAGACCGTGTTTATCGAGCATGTCGGGATTCCTACCCTGGCGGCAGTGCGGCAGGCCGTAGATGCCCTGGAGGACATGAACATGAGAGGCCAGGTGCAGCTGATTGTCTCAGGCGGGATTCGCACTGGGGCGGACGTGGCTAAGGCGCTGGCAATGGGAGCCGACGCGGTTTCGATTGGCCAGGGGGTGCTGTTTGCCCTGGGCTGCAACAGCGAAACCTATGTGCAGGACGGCGAACACCACCCGGCTCTGGAGGATTATATGGCGATTGGCACCGCGCCCAGCTATTGCCACCACTGCCATACGGGCAAATGTCCCGTCGGCATCACCACCCAGGACCCGGTGCTGGAAAAACGCCTCGACCCGGCGGTGGGGGCTCGACGGCTGAAGAACTATTTCAAAACCTTGACTATGGAGCTGACCACCCTGGCCCGCGCCAACGGTAAGCAAAACGTGCATCACCTGGAGCGCGAAGACCTGGTGGCCCTGACGGTAGAAGCGGCGGCAATGGCGAGATTGCCTCTGGCGGGGACGGATTGGATTCCCGGAGTGGGGAGATGAGGGGGTGGGGAGATGGGGAGATGAGGGGGTGAGGGGTGGGGATGTGGGGAGGTGAGGAGGTAGGGAAATTGAGGAGATGCAGGACGCCGCCTGTTTCTTTAGCCTCTCCCAAATCTGCCAAACCTGAAAGATTATTGCCTTACAAACATTCCAGAAAAGAGCGCTGAGAGCAGCGCAACAACCACCTCCTCTGTATATTCCCCCCACCCCCCCATCTC
>JBJTUI010000390.1:0-5245 GCA_046080625.1 Elainella sp.
TGCACCGCAGTACTCGGGTTGTGACGCCCACCGAAACCGGCCTGGCCTTCTACGAGCGCTGTCTGGAGATCTTGGCCGATCTGGCAGAAGCCGAACGCTCAGTCACCCAACTGCATGCTGAGCCACGCGGCAGGCTGCGCGTCAATGCCCCGATGACCTTTGGCACCCTGCACCTCAGCCCAGCCCTGGCCGATTTCCTGGTGCAGTATCCCGATCTCCAGGTGCAGCTCACCCTGAGCGACCGCTTTATTGACCCCCTGGAAGAGGGCTTTGATGTCACCGTGCGAATTTCCCGTCCGCCCGAGTCCTCTAGCCTCGTGACCCATGAACTGATGCCCAGCCCCAGGGTGCTCTGCGCCAGTCCGGCCTATCTGGCAGGCCACGGTGTTCCCCAGCATCCGCTCGACCTGCGCCAGCATTCCTGCTTGAGGTATGGCCAGCTCGCCGCTGCTGGGGAATGGCTGCTGCTTGGTCCCGACGGCAGCCAAGCCGTGACGGTTGAGGGGGTGCTTTGCTCAAACAATGGCGAAGTGTTGAAACAGGCGGCTGTTGAGGGGTTGGGGATTACCCTCCTGCCGACTTTTATCGTGGCCCCAGAGCTTCAGAGCGGACAGCTCCAGATCGTGCTCCCCGACTATCGCCCACCCGAAATTGCGGTCTACGTGCTCTACCCCGTCAATCGGCATCTCTCTACCAAGATTCGGCTCCTGGTCGAGTTTTTGAAAGAGCGGTTCAGCCCAGCATTTTAATAGGACGGAGTGCAGGGAATAGGCCCCTGCTGGCACTGCCCCACACCCGTAGCTGACTGAAATGAAAATGGCTGGAAGCGTAAGAGCTCAAGGGGAGTCTAGCTCAGCGGTCAACTCAATCAGCTTGTCGAGCTGGAATTCGTGGACCCAGGATCTCAGGGTTTGGGCGCTCTGGCCGGACGGCAGCTGATCTAAAAGCTGGAGAAGCAGATCTTCGTCGGCGATGCGGGCGGCCCAGCGCAGTTGGTCTAGCCAGGCTGTAGGCATTTGCCGGAGCGCAGCGGTCAGCGGCGAATCTGAAGCTGTGGGATCTGGGGCCGCGTCGGTCTCTGACTTTGACTCATATAGATAGCAAACGTTCAGCTGCTCTGCCAGTTTCTCCAGCAGCAGCGCCGTCGGGGCCGGTTTGCAGACCAGATCATCACAGCCTGCGGCCAAAATAGCCACCCGTTCGTCTTCGAAGGCGCTGGCCGTCAAGGCAATGATCTTGACGGGGGTTGGCGAACCCGAGGCAAAACTCGATTGGGCAGCCAGGGCGCGAATTTGGCGAGTTGCCTCGTAGCCGTCCAGGACGGGCATCCGCATGTCCATCCAGATCAGGTCGGGCTGCCATGCCTGGTATTGGGCCACCGCTTCTCGCCCGTTTTCAGCCTCCTGGACTTCAAACCCCACCGATTTGAGGAGCTGTACCAAAAACAGCCGGTTTTCGGGCTGATCTTCGGCCACTAAAATTCGACAGCGTTTCTGATCGGGGGCCAGGCTAATCACTTTCTGACTCGGCAGTCTGGGCGGTAGCTCCTGGGCGGAAACCGTCATGACCGGAATCTGGAACGAAAAAATGCTGCCCTGGCCATCTCGACTCTGGCAGACCAGCTCACCGCCCATCAGCTCAACAAAGTGGCGGCTAATCGGCAGCCCCAGCCCTGTGCCCTCCTGTGACTGCCGACCCGCGTGGGTCTGAACAAACGGCTCAAACAGCGCCAGCTGCTCCTGGGCATTGATACCGGGACCCGTGTCAGTCACGGCAAACTTGAGCAGAACGGCTCCGGGTGCAGCAGAACCAGAGTCACCGCCCTGATTTAGTTGAGCATCTGGTTGAACAGTTGGCGGCATAACCTGCACAGTCAGCCTCACCTGCCCCTGCTGGGTGAACTTAATCGCATTGCTGAGCAGATTGGTCAGAACCTGGCGCAGTTTGCCTTCGTCGTTTTCGATATAGCGCGGCGCGGTGGCTTCAATCTGGATGCTCAGCCGCAGTCCCTTATAGTCGGCCTTGAGGCGAAACAGCTCTTCCAGGCTTTGGATCAGCTCGCGCAGGTCAAATTTCTTGGGGGTCAACGTCACCCGACCCGCCTCGATTTTCGACATCTCCAGGATGTCGTTGATCAAATACAGCAGGTGTTCGCCGCTGCGGTTAATGATGCTGACCTGCTGCTGTTGTTCTGGCGGCAGGGCGTTGTGGCGATGCAGCAGCTGACTGAAGCCCAAAATGGCGTTGAGCGGTGTCCGCAGCTCGTGGCTCATGTTGGCCAGAAACGTACTTTTGGCCTGGTTGGCGGCTTCGGCCTGTTCCACGGCTCGGCGGAGGGCCAGGGTGCGAGATTCGACCCGCTGTTCCAGTTCAGTATTCAAATCGAGCAGCGATGCCTCGGCCCGCTTGCGATCGGTGATGTCGAAGGTAACGCCGACAAAGCGATAGATCTGGCCCTCGCTGTCTCGCAGGGGATTGAGGGTCGTGCGCCACCAGCTTTGTTCATCCTGGAAGACTAGGCGTTCCTCGTAGGTGACGGTCGTATCGGTTTCCAGACAGCGCAGCAGATGTTGGAGGGTTGGTACCGCCTGATCAGCACCATGCACTTCTGCCAGAGTTAGACCCTGGATGCTTTGGCGAGTTAGCCCGCTCACTGCTTCTGCTGCCGTATTCCAATCCAGATAGCGAAACGTCTCGCCCTGCTGCTCAATCACAAAGATCGGGAAGGAAACTCCGTCGTAAATCCCGCGCAGAAACTGTTCCTGCTGCTGGAGCTGGAGCTGGGATTGCCGGAGAGCCAGGTCGGCCTGTTTGCGCTCGCTGATATCCTTGACCAGACTGAGGCCGTGGGGCTTACCGTTCAGCCAAAACAGCATACCCGTCACTTCCACATCGAAGGCTGCCCCTCCCCGACGTAGCCCTTTCGCCTCACCGAAAAACGGGTTTCCAGCCTGGAGCGTTTGCAAATACTGACCAAACACGTTATTGGAATCGGGATGGATATATTCAGTTGGCGATAGCGACAGCAACTCCTCGCGGCTATAGCCATGCATCCGGCAAGCAGCGCTGTTGACCGCAATTAGACGACCCGTTTCCAAATCGTTGATGAACAGACCGTCGCTCACCGCTTCAAAAATTGCCCGGTATTGAGCTTCGCTCTCGCGCAGGGCGGATTCGACCTGTTTACGGCTGGTGATGTCGAGGGCGTTGCCCACAATCCGCACGATTTGCCCAGCCTCGTTCTTCAGCGGATTCAGCGTCGTCAGGGTCCAGACTTCGCCTTCCGGCATGGCAATCTGTTCTTCGTAGCGAATTGCGCTGCCCGCCACCAGACAGTCGCGATAGTGGGCATAAAACTTATCTCCCACTTCCATACCAAACGCTTCCTGGGGCGTCTTGCCCAGTGCCTCGGCGCTGCTTAAACCGCTAATTTTCTCGCTGGCCCGGTTCCAGCCGCTATAGACAAACTGCCGGTCTGGGGAGATTGGGTCTGGGGAAGCTGGGTTTGAGGAAGCTGGGTTTGGCGAGATTGGGTCTGGCGAGACATCGACCACAAAAATGGGATTTTCGGTGCCCTCAAAAATGCCGCGCAGAAACTGCTCCTGGGCCTGCAAAATCGCCTGGGATTGCCGCAGATCCTGCTCGACCCGTTTGCGCTCGGTGATGTCGTAGACCGTGCCGACAACCCGATGCACCCGCCCCTCCAGATCGATCAGCGGATTATAGGTACTGAGCATCCAGCGTTTTTCGCCATGAAACGTTAAATGCTCCTCAAAGGTAAGGGGACGACGGGCGGCAATGCATTCGGCGTAGCGGGCGGCGATTGCAGCTCCTTCTTCGGGACCAAAAATCTCGGAGTCCGGCAGATTCAGCAGTTCTGCTGTGGTGCGGCCCAACAATTGCTCTGCCACCGGATTCCAGCTGGCGTTGCGCAGGCTGCCGTCTGCCAGCACATCCGTCACGAAAACCGGCTGCTGCACGCCTTCGTAGATACTGCGGAGAAACTGTTCCTGCTCGCGCAGCTGGGCGTTGGCCTGCTGGAGATCCTGGGTGCGCAGCTGGACGCGCTGTTCCAGAGCTTCGTTGAGCTGCTGTAGCGCCTGTTCGGCCCGCTTGCGCTCCGTCACATCTAGCAACATACCGTTCCAGAGCAGGCTACCGTCGGGCTGGGGCAGGGGAGTAGACTGGCCGTTGATCCAGCGAATTTCGCCGTTCACCTGGATGGCACATTCGTAGTTCCACTGGTCCAGCGTTGTAGCCGAGCCCTGGATCGAAGCGGCCATGCCCTCAAGCTGGTCGGGCAACATCACGTCCCACATCAACTGGGCGTTGGCCTGCACGGCCTCTGCTGAAATGCCACAAAGCTCCTGCACCCCCGCGCTCATGAACGGGAAGCACTGGTCGCCGTTGGGAAAGAGCTGGTATTGGTAAACGGCTCCGGGAATCGCATCGGTGATCTGCCGCAGCTTCAGTTCACTGGCCTGGAGGGCCGCCATGGTCTGCTGTAGCGACAGCTCCATCTGCTTGCGCTGCGTGATGTCGCTGACGATGCCCAATACGCCGATGATCTCACCCTGGGCATTGTAGAGCGGCGTGAAGGTTTCGCTGGTCCAGCCCGACTTCTGGGTGGTGGCCACTTGAAAGGGCGTATCTGCCCCCGCCACCGTCTCCCCTGCCAGCGCCCTCTGGATCAGGTCATAGGTGCCGTTCTCCTGTAGAAAGGGAAACACTGTCAAAATTTGCTGACCCAGCACAGCCTCTGCCGCAACTCCGCTCATCTCGACCATAAACGGGTTCCAGATCTGGTAGCGCAGCTCCCGGTCCCAGACGATCACGCCTTCCTTGGCGCTGGCGATGATCTGCTGATTGAACTCCAGGACGTCGCGGAAGGCCAGCTCAGCCTGACGGCGGTTTTCCTGGATCTCCCGGGCCAGCTCGACGTTCAGGGCCGCCAGTTCCCGGTTGGCCAGTTCCAGGGCAACCTGCTGCTGGACAATCTGCTGGTCCTGCTGATAGCGGCGCAGGGCTTCAGCCACCGTCAGGCTCAAGTCGAGTTCGTTCCAGGGTTTGCTGAGGAAGCGGTAGAGCTTGCCCCGGTTGATCACATTGCCCACCTCTTCAGCGCTGGCTTGCCCGGTCAGCATGATGCCCAGAATCTGGGGATGGCGGTTGTGCAGTTCAATCAGCAGTTCGTCCCCTTTCATTCCCGGCATGATCTGATCGGTGATCAGCAGCGGAATCTCCA
>JBJTUI010000391.1:0-3517 GCA_046080625.1 Elainella sp.
ACGACTTTGCCGCTGCGATCGACCAGGAATTTGGTGAAGTTCCACTTGACGCCTGCCGTGCCAAAAATACCGGGGGCAGCTTTCGTCAGATAGCGGTAGAGGGGGTGGGCGTTGCTGCCGTTCACCTCGACTTTCTCAAACAGCGGAAAAGAAACGCCAAAGCTGGTTTCGCAGAAGGACTGAATCTGGTCTGAGCTGCCGGGCTCCTGGCCGCCAAACTGGTTGCAGGGAAACCCTAAAACTTCCAGCCCTCGACTGGCGTATTTCGCGTACAGCGCCTGTAGCCCCTGGTATTGCGGGGTGAAGCCACATTGACTGGCGGTGTTGACAACCAGCAGAACTTTGTCTTTGTAGGTGCTGAGTGATACCGGGCTACCGTCAATGGCGGTGGCAGAGATGTCGTAAATAGATGCAGGTGCTTGTGCCGTCATCGAGTTAAATTGCCCCTCAAGCTGAAACAGGACTCGACTATTTTACCTGGAATAGAAGTTACCTAGCCTAGAGCCGAACAGCGCAATCGCCGCTTGGCCTTTGCAGCCAGGTCTTGTCACCCCGTCTGTGAACTTGCCTATCCAGGACATCTGCCTAAAAATGGGGGCATCCGGGTTACTGAGGAAAGCGACCTGATATGCAAAGCCTGTGGTCCCTGTTAGAAAGTCAGCCGATTCTGACATTGTTTCTCGTGATCAGCCTAGGCTACGCCGCTGGGGAAATCTCGATTGTCGGGTTCCGCCTTGGCGTAGGCGCAGTGCTTTTCATTGGTCTGTTGATTGGTGCCCTAGCCCCTGCCGCTGCGCCACCTGCCCTGCTCAGCACCGTTGGCCTGATCCTGTTTTTCTACGGTATTGGTATCCAGTACGGTAAAGCCTTCGTGCGGGGTTGGCTCAGCCCGATTGGCCAGCGCCAGAATCTGATCGCCCTGCTCAGCACAATTGGGGCCGGATTGGTGACGATCGCCCTGATGCTGGCGTTCAAGATTCCGGCTGACCTGAGTGCGGGTCTGTTTACCGGAGCCCTGGTCAACACGGCGGCTCTGGATTCGGTCGTGAACCAGCTGGGCAGCGAGACGCCGATTGTCGGCTATGGCGTGGCCTACCCGTTTGGGATCTTCGGCCCGATTTTGTGCATCTATCTGACGCTCAAGCTGCTTCGCCCCAAACTGCCGACTCCCCCTCGGCGCGGAATTCAGGGCACGGAGCTGGTTATACAAAACCCGGCGCTTCAGGGCAAGCTGTTGTCGGAAGTGATCGCCCAGCTGCCAGCCGATGTGCAGGTGATTGCGGTCAGGCAAGCGGGCCAGAACCGCCTGCCGCGCGGCACAGTCCAGTTGAGGCTGGGGGATGAGCTGCTGGTCGAAGCAAAGGGCGACTCGCTGGAGCAGGTGCGCCGTCTGATTGGTGAAGCAGGGGTGATGCACCGGATCATTGACGTAGCCGATCTGGAGGACATGACTGTCTATGTCTCTAACCCAACGGTGGTGGGGCGCAGGCTGGCCGAACTGAATCTGGCCGAGCATCCCGGCTGTGCGATTGTTTCGGTGCTGCGCGGCGAAGCGGAACTCTACTCCCAGCCCGGTCTGGTGCTGGAGGCGGGCGATCAGCTGCGCGTAGTGACGGAGCGGGGCCGCTGCGAAGCCGTCCAGACTTTCTTTGGCAACTCGGCCCGCAGCATTGCCGAGGTCAGCTATCTGGCCCTGGGCATCGGCATGGTGCTGGGCGTGCTGTTTGGCCTGATTCCCTTCCCGCTTCCCGGACTGGGTAGTTTTTCGTTTGGGGCGGCGGGCGGCGCGATGATCGTCTCCCTGTTTCTGGGCTGGAAAGGCCGGATTGGTCAACTCTGCTGGATGATGCCGCCCTCCGCCAACCTCACCCTGCGCGACTTTGGCCTCACCCTGTTTCTGGCCGTGGCTGGCCTGCGTTCGGCCCAGCAGTTTGTTGTCACCGTACAGGAAACCGGGTTTCTCCTGCTGGGCGTCGGGATTTTGATTACCCTGAGCGTGGTGCTGCTGGCGCTGCTGCTCGGCACCTGGTTTTTGCGGCTGCCGTTTGATGATCTGCTGGGTGTAGTCGCGGGTGTCACCGGCAATCCGGCAATTTTGGCCTACGCCTCGCGGGCCGTGCCAACCCAGGCTCCCGAGCTGGGCTACGCCATCGTCTTTCCCACCAGCACGATTATCAAAATTATCATGGCCCAGATCGTCGCCTCATTTTTAATCAGCTAATACCAATTCTTTTTGAAGCTGCACAGAATAAATGGGGTCAAGGGGGCTTCGCCCCTTGTGGGGACTCCGTCCCCACACCCCTCTTTCTATGCAGGCTCATAGAAAATCGGTATAAGTAGCTGGGCTTGATGAAATCGAAACGGGTCTTAGGGGAGTACGGAGGGCAAGCCCTCTGTTGGGGCGAAGCCCCCAAACCCCACCGTTCTATTGATCACAAACCCTGGGCTGCTGGTGAAAGAGCAGGTAGGGTTTTCGCGGCCTGGCTGGGGAGACTTCCCGCCTGTCGCTGGCTTTTGATTTGCGATAGCGTAGAAATGCCGAGCACAAGATCAAGGAGCGCCCGTGTCGCCTCTCAAGCAGTCCTTCAAGCAATCTGTCCTCCTCAGCAGTCTGGCCGCCCTGGCCCTGCTGCCGCTGGCCTCCTGCGCCAACGCTCCTTGGGCCAACCAGCTAGAAAATTCGCTCGCGGCTGATCCACAGCTTCAGGCGAGAGTTGAGGCGAGTCCAACGGCTGATCCGACTGCGACGGTACAATTACCCGCCAATTTCCCTGCCGAGATTCCCCGCTATCCCAACGCGACGCTAGTGGCTGTTTCGGGGGCAGAGGCTGTTTCGGGTGCAGACTCGGGGACAGACTCGGCCAATGTTACGAATCCCAATCCGGCCAGCCCAGCCGATCCAACCCTCGGCCAGACCCAGCCCGTCAGAACCCGCTGGCAGACCAGCGATTCAGCAGAACAGGTGCAGCAGTTTTACCAGACCCAGTTCCAGACCAACGGCTGGCAGCTCAGTCCGGCTGCGGGCAACGCCCCCAATGCAGCGCTTCAGGCCAGCCGAGACGGCCTGCAAGTCGTAGTGGCCGCCCAGCCTGGGAACGATGCAACTGAGCTCACCATTCAATACCGGCTTGGCGATGCGGTGGTCGCCAGTCCCAGCGATGGCTCCACTCCTCAAGTGGGCAATTCTGGCGCAAATAATTCTGGCCCAATCGGCCCAGTGCTGCCCTCCCCTACCGATTCCGCGAATAATTCAAATACCCCAGTGCCCGACACCGGATTTGCCGATCTGGAGCAGGCTCCGGCAGAACTGCGGTCTTACATTACCGATCTGGCCAAGCTGGGCGTGCTTGGCAACCAGGCCAACTTCAACCCGAACGGCGAAATTACCCGGCGACAATATGCCCTCTGGCTGGTGAAAGCCAATAACCAGATCTACGCCAACCAGCCCGCCCGCCAGATCCGTCTTGCCTCCGGCAGCACCGACAAACCCGTATTCCAGGACTTGCCGCCTTCAGAC
>JBJTUI010000392.1:0-6527 GCA_046080625.1 Elainella sp.
GGAGTTCGCTGTTTTCCGTGCCAGTTTTTTTGGAAGCGGAGAGGAGGAGGGGGGGGTCAGGGGTTCTTCCCCCCTTTGTGGGGAGGGATCCCCCACACCCCTCTTTCTATGCAGGCCCATAGAAAGTTGGTATCAATCGAACAGTTGGGCAGTTTAGTTCTCGCTTAAATCGCCTTGAGAAGCAGCAGATTTTGGCGAAATTCCGGCCCAAAATTGTTAAATCCTACAGTACAGCCAGCATTTACTATGTTGTCAATCACCCTCGACCACCTGGTTGAACTTCTGCTCGACCGGGGCACCCAACAATACGACGGAGAAGCGGTCAGCCAGCTCGACCATGCCCTGCAAGCCGCCGCCCAAGCCCAGTCTCAGTCCGCCTCGCCCAGCCTGATCACTGCCTGTCTGCTGCACGATGTTGGCCATCTGCTGGAGTCCCAGGAATTCACCGTGGCTGCCGACTGCCGCCATGAGTATCGGGCTCTGCCCCTGCTGCAACCGCTGTTTGAGGCCGCCGTCACCGAACCAATTCGGCTGCACGTAGCCGCCAAGCAGTATCTCTGTGCCGTTGATCCACAATACTGGGCCAGGCTTTCTGTCGCCTCGCAGCAGAGTTTAGAACGGCAAGGAGGCCGGTTCACGCCAGCCCTCGCCCAGCAGTTTGCCGCCCAGCCCTTCGCTCAAGATGCGATCCAGCTGCGCCGCTGGGACGACCAGGCCAAAGTGGCGGGAGCGCCAACCCCCGCCCTGGTAGACCTGATGCCAATTGTGCGAGGCTGTCTGCGCCCCTCAGCCCGGCCAACCCCCTAGAGGAGCCGCTCAAAGCTGGTTAAAACCCAGATGTGGAGCTGGCCAGCAGGCTGCCCGAATTGCCTGACAGATTGCCCGAATTGCCCGACAGAGTTGGCAACACCTCGAACTGGCTGACAACTGTGGGCGTCAGGGCCGTGATTTTGCTGGGGTCTGCCTCCAGCTCGGCCCGGCTGTAGTAGGGAATGCCGTAGGTGGTGACGGTCAGCTTCTGGCTGCCCGCCTCAATATCAAACTTGGTCCAGCCGTAGGTCTGGGTCGAGAGGTAGTCTCCTTGCAGCAGCTTGGCGTTGATCAGCCCGTCGGCCACGGGCAGGTTGTTGTTCAGCCCCAACGGGTCGTAGCCCAGGGGAGCCAGCTGGCCATTCACGAGCTGCTGAATAAAATCGTCCTTGTCGTTCACCAGCAGATCGCGGTCGTTCGCCACCGGCAGGGCATCGTAGAAGGCTTTTTGCTGGGGCGTCAGCAGTCCCAGCCCGGTCGCCAGATCAGCTACGGTGGGGCCAAACGGCGCGTCGAAGGCCACGGCCCCTGTCGTGATTTCAAAAGCGCTGGTGCCAATCTGGGGCTGACCGGGAGCCAGCTGGTAGGTGAGGTTGTTGACCAGGGTTGAGTGAATATCTGCCGAAACAAACACGACGTTGTCAATCTGGCGGTCCTGAATAAACTTGAGGATTTCGGTGCGTTCGGCGGCGTAGCCCTCAAACCGGTCGCTGGCCGCCACAATTCCCAGATTCTGCATTGGTTCTGGAATCGTGACAAACTTCCAGGTGATGCCTGCCGCCTCGGCCTTGAGCAGATCCTGCTTCAGCTGTTCTACTTGGGGCCGTCCCAGCATCGTCCGCTGGGGATTGAATGAAGCCGCCAGGAAGGCCGCCACCTGGGCCGGATCGGACGGGTTGGCCGCCGGCAGGCCCGCATCCCGAAAAGAGCGGGCGTCCAGAACAATCGAAGCGGCATCGCTGCCGTAGCTGCTGTAGCGGTAGAGCTGTGGCCTGCCGTCAACCCGAGCATCGCCCGTGCCGCTCCAGTGGAGATTTGCGAGCGGGTTGTATTCCTGGAAGGCTTGCAGGCCGTTCTGGTAGAGCTGGGTCTGGTTGATCAGCCTGTCGGGGGTGCGGTCGTTGAAGCGGGGATCGGAGCTGGCCAGCGCCCCGCCCGAAAAGTCGTTGATTACCTCATGGTCGTCGATTGTGGCCAAGATCGAGGTGGAGGCCCGCAGCTCGCCCCAGAAGTTCTCCCCAAACCGGCTGCCGTAGACCTCGGCCTGCTTCAGGCGGAATTCGTCCAGGCTGACGGCCTGCTCTTTCTCCGTACCGTCGGGGTTGCGCAAGGCCGGGGAGGGAAAGTCAGAATAGATCGTGTCGCCCAGGGCAATGAAGAAGTCGAGCTGGAAGCCGGGCACATTGGCGATAGCCGGATAGGGGCTGAGTTCGCCGCGCCAGTCGCCCGCTGCCCCAAAGCTCAAGCCCACAGAGGTGCCCGGCCCAGCCGCAGTTTTGAACCGTCCGGTGGCGCTGGCTCCGGCGGCGTCTGTCACCCGATAATAGTATTCGGTGTCGGCGGCCAGTCCTGATACAGCCGCCTTGACGGGCTGGAGCGGGTTGGTAACGGCCTGGGTCTGGCGGCCCAGAATCTGGGTAAAGCTGGCGTCCCTGGCATATTCAAACGTGAGATTGCCGCGAAAATTGCTGCTGGCCCAGAGCAAGGTAGAACTGGCGGTCGTGTCGCCGCTGGCCACGCCGTTCAGCGATTGGGCCTGGGGCTGGCGCGGGTTGTAGCGGCTGGAGTCGATCACCAGCGGTGTTGGGAAGGCTCCGGCGATATTCTGCCAGGGCACATACTTAAAATTGCTGCTGATGTTTTCCAGCTCGCCCTCGTCCTCAACCAGTGTGGCCGGATCGTTGGCCCCATCCTGAGTAACAAATAGGCCCAGGGGAAAATTGTCTCCCAGCGGCAGATTGATCACATCGGCCCCATCCGATTCTTCAACGCTGTCGATGTCGCCGCTGTTGCCAATCCTAAAACTTTGCAGGTAATCGTTGTTGCCCTCGCGGGTGTAGACGACAAAGGTGTTGTCACCCTGGCTGGAGGCCAGCAGATAGCCGGTGTTGCCAGGCCCGTAGTAGATCGTCAGCCCCTCCACGTCAGCTTCCAGATATTTGCCGCCCAGATCCTTGATCCGGTCGATCAACACACCCGTAGTGCCGCCATCTGGTTCCGCAGCGTATTTCCAGATCCCGACATCCTCCTGGCCAATGTAGAGAAACCCCGTTTCCTGATCCGCCACCATGCCTTCCAGCTGTGCCCCAGGTGCTTCTGTTATCCCAGCAAACTCGGGCACCGGCACCGTGAACGAACGCACCAGCCGCGTGCCAATCGTACCGTTGCCCCCATCCACTAGCTCCAGCTGGGCCATGTCGCCCGTATTGCGGCGATTCACGAACACATAGAACTTGCCGGAAACCGGACTGCTGTAGGCCGCGATGCCGTAGGCGTGGCTCTGTTCGTCAAACGGCTGAAACTCAAAAAACGGAGGACGAAAGATCGTTTGCAGCTGGGGGCTGGTGATATCCGTGAGATATTTGCCGTCGGTCGCGCCGGGGTTAATTTTGAAAATCACGATCTTGTCGTTGCGCCGATCTGTGGCAATCGCCAGATCAACTTTCTCTCCCCCCAGTTCAAACCCATAGAGCAGATCGACGTTGTTATAGCGAATCCCTTCTGGATTGGCCGCAGTGACGCCGGGATTGATCGCCTGTAATTCCTGACCGTTCAAGTCATAAACGCGCAGTCCAGCATTCTTGACGACCGTGATCACCAAACTTTTGGCCGCATCGCTGGCGTTGACGTAAATCGCCGGATCGTCGGCATCCCCCCGCTGATCGATCGGCAGTTGCGGGTCATCCAGCAGGGCGGGCGTTTCCACGGTGGGCGCGATGGTCGGGATCTGGGGTGTAGCCGAGGGAATTGTCGAAGCCATATAGATTCCTTGAGTTCAGAAGGTGAGATGCTGTGACGATCAGGAATGGTGCAGTCAATTACTCTCAATTAAGAATGCGGCAGCTGTTTGAGCGACTATGCACAATAGCCCACTGCACAATAGCCCACCGCACAACAATTCATTGCGCAATGGCTTGGTGTACAATAACTCACTATAAAGTGATTCACTGTAAGTTCAGTTGATGCAATATTTAACGTTTCTGCCCAATTCAGCGAATAGTAGCGATTAAATCAGAAGGTGTGGTAAACAACAAACTTGAAACGTATTGTGGAGCGAACCTTTCTGCTGGTTTCGCCCGCGAGTCTACATGCCAGGTAAAACGCCAGGCAAAATTTTTCAGAATCTACCGATTCGGTCCGCTAATACACCCAAATATATTGTTCCCACAGTAAGCTTAAGAGCGGTTCAAGGGTGGATTAAGAATACTGAGTTGGTCAGAAGCTCAACCCAAACTTGCGCCACCGATAGGTTAAACCCTACGGCTATACAGCCCCGCCTCTGCGGACTCAAGTTTAACACCGTCTTCAGTTTGGCCCGGAGAGCTGCTGTCAAAGGACAACTGGTGCATAACCAGAAAGTGCAAGCTGTCGATACGGACAAAGTGGTAGCTGATGAAATAGGTTCTTTCGTCCAAAAGAACAGAAGCACTGCTGCTTCGAAGAAATTGGGCGAGGAGACTGCTGGATTGGAATAAGCAGCAGAGAGAACAGGGTTAACGTTTTACAGCTGGGATTGGCAAGACTTTGCTACCTACCCCACATTCCTTTAAATCACAACCCAGATCTTGAGGCGTGATTCCTCTGCGAAGTTCAACCGCAGCGGCTTCTGTAAACACCAGACTTGAACCGCCCACAGCCCGACTGGTAAGATGGATGAAATGCCAATCGTTCGCAAAGCCATCCTGACTGGAATATTGGCACATAGGAGAAACCACAATGCGACTGCGAACTGTGATTTCTCGTAGCGTTAGTGGTTCAAAAAGATGGGCCATTGTATTGATTGAGTAGGCGAACAGCAATGGATATTCCCGTGATCGATCTTAGTTCATTTGTCCAGAATGAGAACGATGATATCGCTCAACAAAAAACGGCTGCGGCAATTCACACCGCCTGTCGAGAGCATGGGTTTTTCTACATTGCTGAACATGGCGTAGACGCAGCCTTGCAACACCGCCTGGAAAGCCTCAGCCGTCAGTTTTTTGCTCAAGACCAGGAAACCAAACTGCAAATTCGGATGGCGCTGGGCGGACGAGCCTGGCGCGGCTATTTCCCCGTGGGAGACGAGTTGACCTCTGGCAAACCCGACCAGAAGGAAGGGCTGTATTTCGGTGCAGAATTGGATGACAATCACCCAATGGTGCGCGGCGGTGCGCCGATGCATGGGCGCAATTTGTTTCCGGCTGACCCATCCGATCTGCGCGAGGCTGTTCTGGAGTACATGGCCGCGATGACTCAGCTTGCTCATACCGTTATGCGAGCGATTGCCCTCAGCCTGGGACTCGAAGCTTCCTATTTTCACGATCGCTACACGGCTGATCCCCTGATTTTGTTTCGGATTTTCAACTACCCACCCAATCCGCTCACAGCCGCCGAGCAGCAGCTATGGAGTGTAGGAGAACACACCGACTACGGACTGCTGACCATTCTGAAACAGGACGACTGCGGCGGACTGCAAATTCGCTCTCATCGTCGCTGGATCGACGCACCGCCAATTCCGAATACCTTCGTCTGCAACATTGGTGATATGCTCGATCGCATGACCAGCGGCTTCTATCGCTCTACGCCCCATCGAGTCCGCAATTTAGCAAATCGCGACCGGCTTTCCTTTCCGTTTTTCTTCGATCCCAATTTCAATGTAGAAGTCAAACCGATTGAACTTCATGCTGTTGTTGAGGATGACCAGCAGGAGCGGTGGGATCACGCCAGCGTTCATGCCTTTCAGGGAACCTACGGCGACTATGTGCTGAATAAAGTTGGCAAAGTGTTTCCAGAGTTGAGACAAACTGTAATGGACTGATTGACATAGCAATCCTTTCTGAAGTCTGAACGCCGAAAGTATAGTGCCATCATTGTTTGTTGACGCATTTTCAGATAATCTGGGTTAATCATCTGTCGTAGAACAAATTAAAGCTGAGGAGTATTCAATGACGGACACCAAAAAAATCAGCGATGAGTTCTCGGCAGGTGGGCAGCCAACTCCAGAAGACCTGACCCAGCTTGCAGAAACAGGGTTCAAATCGGTTGTGAATTTGCGTTTTCCAGATGAGTCGGGCACCCTGACCGATGAACAGCAGCTTGCGGAATCAGCCGGTCTATCGTATGTCAATGTCCCCGTTCAGTCTACCGAAGCGAATCCGGAGCTGACCGCGCAGGTACTTGCTGAACTGGAGCATCTGCCCACGCCCGTCTATTTCTATTGCAGAGCCGGTGGGCGGGCCAGTGCTGCTGCGCTCATTGCCTTTGCCACCCAGCAAAAATTGGATCGTGCAGCCGTTTTAGCCAAAGCGCAGGAATTGGGCATTAATCCAAAGCGCAGGAATTGGGCATTAATCCGGAGCAGCCTCAGTTAAAACAGTAGACTTGTCGGGTAATAAAAGCCAAAATCCTCGAAACCCTCATCTGACAAGCCTTACAGACATTTTGGACAAGAATCGCTGTAACCCTTATGCCATAAGCCATTCAGCCTTTTTTTGAGTTATTACCCGACAAGTCTATTA
>JBJTUI010000393.1:0-2739 GCA_046080625.1 Elainella sp.
TGGCCCTGGTGCGGGTAGCCATCCAGCGTCAGAATTCGCCCGCCCGGACGCTGCCGGTCAAACAGATCGGACAGCTTCACGTCTGAGCCATAGCGCTTAGTGAGCTGCTGCGGATTGTTATCGTAGTCGTGAATCGCCAGGATATCGGTCGAGGTACTCTCCCAGCCATCATTGCCGATCACCGGGCGGGTAGGGTCGAGGGTTTTTGTCAGGTGATAGAGAGCCTGCACATAGTTGCGGTGGGCCGGGGTTGCCGCCAGATCGGGCACGCCCCAGGATTCGTTGAACGGCACCCAAACCACCACACAGGGATGGCTGGCGTCCCGCTGGATCACTTCGGCCCATTCGCGGGTCATGCGCTCGACGGCCTTGGGCGTAAACCGGTAGGCGCTGGGCATCTCTTCCCAAACCATCAGCCCCAAAACATCGGCCCAGTACAGATAGCGCGGGTCTTCTACTTTCTGGTGTTTGCGGACGCCGTTGAAGCCCATTTGTTTGATCAGCTCCACGTCGCGGCGCAGCGCTTCATCGGTTGGGGCCGTCATCAGCGATTCGGGCCAGTAGCCCTGATCCAGGACCATGCGCAGATAGTAGGGACGGCCATTCAGCACAAACCGGTCGCGCTGGATGCTGACATTGCGCATTGCCGTGTAGGACTTCACCTGATCCAGCAGCTGATCGCCCCGCCAGAGCTGAACGTCAGCTTGAATCAGGGTCGGCTTTTCGGGACTCCAGAGCAGCTCGTTGCGGTAGTCGTCAATGCCGGGGTCAGAGAGGGCAATCCGGCGGTGAATTTCGCCGTTCAGCACTTCGTAGCTGTCGTTCACCAGCAGCTGGTTGCCCGCCGTCAGCCGCACCTTGACCTGAATACTGTCGTGGCTCGTCGCCCCCACCACAAACGCCTCCAGCCCAATTTCCCAGCGCTCAAAGTGAGAAGTCCAGGACAGCCGATCGATATAGATGTCCGGCACCTGCTCCAGCCAGACTGTTTGCCAAATCCCGCTGGTGCGCGGGTACCAGATGCTGTGGGGCTGGAGCTGCCAGTCCTGCTTACCGCGCGGTTTGGCCAAATCATGGGGGTCGTCTGAAGCCCAAACCGTCACCCGCTGAATGCCGCTAAAGTGCAGCACCGAGGTAATATCGGCCTTAAACGGCGTATGGCCGCCCTCGTGCTCGGCGACCAGCTGCCCGTTCACCCAGACGCGAGTGTGATAATCTACAGCACCGAAATGAAGCAGCACCCGCCCCTGGTGGGGAAATAGGGCAAACTCGCGCTCGTACCAGCAGTTAGGATGAAAACCCGGATCGTGAATCCCACTTAGGATAGATTCGGGCGCAAACGGCACCTGAATATCATACTCCCAGTCTGAAATATCTTTGGGCTGGCTAAACTTACCCTCGTCGTCAAAGGTGAACTTCCAGCGGCCATTCAGCGACAGCCACTGGTCGCGCTGGAGCTGGGGGCGGGGGTAGGAGATATCAGACAAATGGGTAGTGTCGGGGGGCTCAAGGCTACAGATTTCCTGGTCCTCAAGGCATTTACCAAAGTTTTTCATGGGAAAGTTTGGCGTCGTGAGCTTCAGAGACGATGCCCTCCTAGCCTAGGAGATTTTGGCACTCTTCTCAATGTATTTTGTCCACCTTTCTATGATATCTCCTGGGTTTTCAGCAGGCTAAGCGTGACCGCCTCGGGTCAGGTGTTGAAACCGCTACCTTACCCGAACCAGTATCGTGACTGGGATTGCAACCGTTATGGCAAAATTTTGTCTGCGATTTTTATTCGACAGGCTTGCTTAACTGATTATTCAGGATTTTCCAGCTATTCTCCAGAAAATAGCTGCTTTTGGAGTAAATAAGGTAGTGCGGCGGTTCCAATTCATTAATCTGCTCTGTATTGAAAAATACTCCAGACCTTAACAAATTTGTGAAGCGAAGCTGTAGCCAAGCCTACCTATTTTCTTAACAAATCAGCTGAGACAAATCTGACCTGGCTGCAGGTCTGGTGTATCTGAAAGCTTCACTCGCTGAGGCCTGGCTTCCAATCCAGCCCTTCAACTCAGCCATCTGAATTTTTTACAAATTGTTCTACTTTTCCCCTGACTGCATCTGCCAAAAGCCACAATTGAATCCGTACTCAAATCCATTCCTTTGAGGCTGTACAGGTGGAAAGCAAGAAGACTGCGTCTGGAGTGGGGATCTACCCCTGCTTGGCTGACAAATCTTTAGCGATGGCGGTTCTAGAGGCGGAGCGGCTGCTCGAAGCGTAACCGCTGCTATCCAGGCCCTGCGCCGATTCTTGGAACCCACGCAGGTGGGTTTTGTCCTGTAGGCGCGGCTTCTAGCCGCCAGCACCCAGAGTTTATAGAACTATTTTGTAATTGTGAAAGGCAAGATGAATCAGAAAGAGATTTGGGGCTGGCCCCAGCAGGTCACAACAGCAGCCCAAACCGAAGCTCAAACCGAAATCCCAATTACGGGGCAAACTGGCGTCAGTTGGAGCGCTACAGCCCTGGATCAGCTGGCTGAGACCCTGCGACGCGACGGTATTTGTGTGATTCCCAATCTATTCCCGCAGGCGGTGATTGCCCGCTGGAAAGCAGCTTTTGATCAGCTGTTCCAGCAGCGCCAGTCCCAATCAGGCGGCTTGGCACCGCGCGAGCAGGCCCGCTACTACCTTACCCTGCCCTGGACCGAGCCGTTTGCCGATCGGGACATCTTTGCCAATCCGGTGATTCTGGC
>JBJTUI010000394.1:0-7308 GCA_046080625.1 Elainella sp.
AGAGCGCGTCCTAGAGCAACTAATTGTCTTTCGTAGTTTGACGGCTCTTTTTGCAAAACCATTCCAATCTAACTCCTGAGCCACCCAGGTTATGACGGTTGAGTGAAGATCGACGCAAGCTGTCGGTATCAGTAGGCTCTGCTCTACGCTAGCTGTGCGCTATATGTGCGTTGTGTCAGTGCGATCGTGCAGTTGTTTAAACTTACTTGATTCAGCTATAGCAATCCTTTCTGACATTTGAGCGAGATACAGGGGTTTCACCCCTACGTGGATGCCTAGCCCTCCTTTTTGAGAATGCATCCAGAAACCAGCTCTGAGCCAAAGCTACCCCTAGCTCATATACTTCGAGATTTTTAGAGTGTAACGTTCCCTGCTTGGCCGGTTCAACCGCTTGCCGGTTCAACTGCTCGACGGTTCAACTGCTCGACGGGCAATATCCGAGCCACTGGCCCCTCCTGCCATCAAACCCTTAAACCCAACAACTCGTTAGAACTGTTTTACTCCTCCAGTTCTTGAACGTCTATCCTAGAATTCCCCAGAAAACCAGGAGTGCTACCGTCTCTGAAGCGGATTCAGGAATCGACTACAGATTCAGAAGCGTTTTGGGCAGCCTGAGTTCCATCTAAGTTTCGCCAAGGGAGATGCGGTAGCCTGAGTAGAGTAGATATGTTCGGAGGCTGTGTTCGTCTTGGACCTCTACAAGTTGGACCTTTACAAAAGCGCCATTCGCCCCATCCTGTTCAATGGCCTGAAGGCTGATCCAGAGCAGCTGCACGGACAGGTGATGAATTTACTGCACAGCCTGGAGCAGCCGACTTGGGCTAGCCATCGGGCGAGGCAGACTCTGGCTGGTCTCTGCAGCTTCTCCCATCCGGCCTTGGAACAGTCGCTCTGGGGCTGCGCCTTCACGAATCCTGTAGGGCTGGCCGCCGGGTTTGACAAGGACGGTGAAGCAGCAGGGCTCTGGCCAACGTTCGGGTTTGGGTTTGCTGAACTGGGTACGGTGACGCTATTGGCCCAGCCTGGCAACCCGCAGCCCCGCCTTTTTCGGCTGCCCCAGGATCAGGCGGTGCTGAATCGAATGGGGTTTAACAACCAGGGAGCAGCAGCCTTGGCCGAGCGGTTGCAGGCCAAGTCCCCCCAGATCGAGCGCCGTTTCCCCCTGGGGATCAATTTGGGTAAGTCGAAGCTGACGCCCTTGGAAGAAGCTGCCGCTGACTATCTGGGCAGCTTTCGGCTGTTGCAGCCGTTTGGCGACTATTTTGTGGTCAACGTCTCGTCGCCCAACACACCAGGTCTGCGCAGCTTGCAGGCTGCCGATCAGCTGGAGCTGATTTTAGCTGCCCTACAGCAGGAGAATCAGTTTAAGAAACCGCTGCTGGTCAAAATTGCCCCAGATCTCGATTGGTCCGAGCTTGAAGCCGTGCTGCATTTAGCCCAGACCTACTGTTTGGCGGGTATTATCGCTACCAACACCACAATTCGCCGCGATCTCAAGACCCAGACCATAGCGGCTACCGGCCAGTCGGTGCAGGACGAGGCGGGCGGCATCAGCGGGGCTCCCCTGCGGACCAGAGCAACCGAGGTGATCCGGTTTATCGCACAGCAGACCCAGGGCGAGCTGCCGATTATCGGCGTGGGCGGGATTTTTACGGCGAATGATGCCTGGGAGAAAATTACCGCCGGGGCCAGCCTGCTGCAAGTCTACACGGGCTGGATTTACGAAGGGCCCTGGATGGTGAAGCGAATTTTGCAGGGGCTGGTGCAAAAGCTGGAGCAGCATGGCATGTCCCAGATTTCGGAGGCGGTTGGGCTGCATCGCGATTTGTGATCGACAGCGCTGCCCGTCTAGTTTCTAGTTTGGTTCAGGGCTCGTGAGAATTGATAGCCTTAAGAAAGGCAATGGACTGTCCAGGGGAGAGGATTAACCCAATGAGAGTAGAATTTCGTGAGTGCGACTTTTTCGATCTGTGGATTTGGCTGGAATTTGAAACCGCGCCGGTCAATCTGGAGCAGCAGTACCTTGAGGAGCTGCTGAACTCTTGGTTCTTGCTGGGCAAACTGGGCGGCTTTAACGCCGAAAATCTTCAGGTGCAGGATGCGGGCCTGGATATTAGCTATCTGGACTATGACGAAGCCGCTGCCGACAACAGCTTTATGGCCCTAATGCACAACATGGGTGAGGTGGAATACGAGGGCAACTGGGCTCGCTGCTGGTTGGACCTGGGAACTACAGACGCCATTGCGCTGGATATGCTGATCAACGCTCTGAAGCAGCTCAGCAAAGATTACGTGACCATTGAGCGGGTGATTATCGGGGGGGAAAACCCGGACTGGAAAATTCCTGGAAACAAGCGCCCTGGATTTGTAGAGGCGGATAATAACTAGGCCGGGCGGCAAATAGTTCCGATGGATCAAACAGCCTTGAGAAATCAAACGGTCTTCAAACGCCAAATTCGTCCGATTGTGCTGGGCCTAGTCAAACATCAAGTGCTGCCGGAGCGCTTGCTCGTCTGCGAGTTTACGGACCCCCTGGACCAACGCCTGCTCTACCGGGCACCGGGCGGAGGGATTGAGTTTGGCGAATCAAGCAATGTGGCGCTCCAACGCGAATTTTGGGAAGAGCTGGGGGCCGAGCTGGCGAATATTCGCTAGCTGGGCTGTCTGGAGAATCGCTTCACCTACGCTGGAGAAGTAGGCCATGAACTCGTGCAGCTCTACCAGTGCGATTTCGCAGATGGCAGGTTTTACGACCAGGAGAATTTACAGGGCTGGGAAAGCGGCCAGCCCTTTACGGCAAGCTGGGTGGAAATTAAACGCTTCCAATCGGGAGCACTACATCTGGTGCCAGAGGACTGCTTAAGCTATCTCTAGGACTCCTGGCTTCAGGGGCTTTTCCCTTAGGGCTGGGACAATTCCTAGAACTAGTCTCCCCCATAGCCTCCTTGGTCACCAGCTTCGTTGTCTCGGCGGGAGCCCAGCAGATCGAGCCGATCAACCCGGATTAGGGGCTTGGTGCGATTTGCGCCCGTGTTGCGGTCCTGCCAAGTATCAAACTTGAGAGATCCACTGACGCCGATCAGGCTGCCTTTACGGACGTAGTTAGCGGCGGTTTCAGCTGGCTTGCCCCACAGTTCTAGGCTAAACCAGTCGGGCTCGTCGCTGTTGCGGCTCAGGCGTTTGACGGCCAGGGTCAGGCTACATTTGACGGCCCCCGACTCAAAATATTTCACATCTGGATCGCCACCGACCCGACCCACTAAGGTCACAACATTTAAGCTCATAGGAAAACCAGCCTCAGCTATCAAAAAATGAATCATTCGGGACAATCTGGCTCAAGCACCCAGCCCTGCATCCAGGGCTTCCTGGCATGACCTCCTAGTATGGCCTCCTGGTACAACCCTCTGGTACAAAGATACTAAAGCCGATTGTTCCATTTTAATCGACTGCCAGAATTTGGGAAGAGGCTAAAGTGGGGCTAGAGGGAAAAACTTAATCAGCACTATTCCTGATTAGGACAAAACCTCTGGAAAGCACAAATATTGAATTGCGATTCGGGTAAGGGTGATCAGGCTAGCTTGCACCTAGCTGAAATTCAGGTCGGAATTTGGGCTGGCAAAAGTCCAAACATAGCAAATGGGATTTGTGTCAGAGAAAGCCATTTAGTGCTAATCTTGTCTTCTTAAGAAGACTAGACTCAGACTCCAAAACGTAATACGATTTCACCTGTAATTTAGTAACGGCCTGTAATCTAATAATTTGGTGACAAGTAGTAATTGGTGACAGATGGTAGCGCCCGTAGGGAGAGTTGGCATTTCACATGCGCGCTCAGGGCCTGCTGCTAGAGAAGATAAAGCGAGAGACTAGGATAGACCTAGTTCTCAGGCTATAAGGGTTGCAAGAAGGTTGCAAACGTAAGCATTTAGACTTGGGAGCTTAGAAAGTTAGTGGGTTTCTTTAATCGCTTCTCATTATCCCGTGATATGGGTATCGACCTCGGTACTGCCAACACGCTGGTCTACGTGTCCGGTAAGGGTATTGTGTTGCAGGAACCGTCCGTCGTCGCAATCGATCAGGAGGACAAAGTACCCCTAGCCGTTGGAGAAGACGCAAAAAAAATGCTGGGACGCACTCCTGGCAACGTTGTCGCTCTGCGCCCCCTGCGCGACGGGGTGATTGCAGACTTCGACACGGCAGAGCTGATGCTGAAGCACTTTATTCAACGGGTGCATGAGGGCCGCACAGGCCTGATCGCGCCGCGCATCGTGATTGGTATCCCCAGTGGCGTAACGGGCGTAGAGCGGCGGGCCGTGATGGAGGCCGCTTCCCAGGCGGGCGCTAGAGACGTGTACCTGATCGATGAGCCAGTCGCTGCCGCGATTGGGGCGGGGCTGCCCGTGGCTGAGCCCACCGGCAACATGATTATCGACATCGGCGGCGGCACAACCGAAGTCGCGGTTTTGAGCTTGCAGGGTACGGTCTTGAGCGAATCGGTGCGGGTTGCTGGCGACGAGCTGAGCGAAGCCATCCTCAACTACATGAAGAAGGTGCATAACCTGGTGATTGGGGAACGCACTGCCGAAGAAATTAAGATCATGATTGGCTCGGCCTACCCGATGGACGACGATTCGGATGCGATCATGGATGTGCGCGGGCTGCACCTGCTGTCGGGCCTGCCCCGAACGGTGATGGTGAAGGGGCCGGAAATCCGGGAAGCTATGGCTGAGCCCCTGACCGTAATCATCGAAGCCGTGAAGCGCACGCTGGAGCGTACCCCTCCCGAACTGGCCGCTGACATTATTGATCGCGGCATTATGCTGGCTGGGGGTGGAGCACTGCTGAAAGGGCTGGATACCCTGATCAGTCATGAAACGGGAATTGTGGTGCATGTGGCAGCCGATCCTCTGAGCTGCGTAGTGCTGGGGACTGGGCGGGTTCTGGAGAACTTCAAGCAGCTAGAGCGGGTGTTTAGCGGGCGTTCTCGCAACCTCTGATCGGGTTTGAAGGTTTGATTCCACAGAGCCTCCAGATTCACTCCAACTGGCAATATTCCAACTGGCGACCTATGTGGGGCAGAAGTGGGAGAGGGAGCTTTGACCTGGTTTATGAAGCGTCAGAAGCTAAAGTCCGCTGTCTCTCGAACTGGGGGTTCGTCCTGCGAAGCTGTAGGGGAAATCAGATGCTGGCAGAATAGCTGCCGGTCTCCACTGCTGCTGGTTTCCACTGCTGCTGGTTTCCACTGTGGAACTGCATCGCTAGAAGCCGTACCCGTGAAAAGCCGTTGACTTCTGTTCAGTCCTGCTTCTGTAAAAAATCAAGAATCAGCATAATTGCTTATGCTTGACCTGGAATGCTTGAACAGAAGTCGAGCATGGGGTAGTTTGGGAAGGGCAGAGAGACCGGAGCTAACCAAGTCTTTTGATGAAGCCGCAAGGTTGGCAGTATGGCTGTTGACGCTTTTATAGCGACTGCCGCTGGGTTGGAAATTGTGTTGAGGTTGTGTCAGTCAAGCGCCCTGTAGAACGGAATGTACGCGATACGTCGTTGGTGGGATCGAAATAGCATTAAATTTGGGTTGATTGGGCTGGCGCTGGGAAGCGCCTGGTTGATCCGCCAAACTCAGGGCAGCCTGATTTATGAAGTTTATCGAGGCTTGGCTAACCCATTTGTTAACGAAGCGTCGCAGCCTGCCCCTGCTAAGGATGCCCACACCCTGGAATTAGAACAGCGGCTAGTGGAACTCCAAAGCCAGAACCGCCAACTCCAGGCGCTGTTGGGCTATGTCGAGAAAACCCCAGGTGAGGGTTTAGTCGCGCCCGTGATTGGCCGCAGTGCTGACCACTGGTGGCAGCAGATCATTCTGGGGCGGGGCAATCAGGATGGGATTCGGGTAGGAGCGATCGTCTCGGGCGAGGGCGGCATTGTGGGGCGCGTGGTTCAGGTGACGCCCAATACTAGCCGGGTGCTGTTGATTAGCTATCCAACCAGTCAGCTTGGCGTCACGATCAGCCGGTCGCGCAACATGGGCTATATTCGGGGGCAGGCTGCCAACCGGGTCGTGATGGAATTTTTTGACAAGGTTCCCGACGTGCGGCCCGGCGATGTAGTCTCGACCTCATCCTACAGTCAGCTGTTTCCGGCAGGGCTGCCGGTCGGAATTGTGGAGTCGGTCAACCTGAACAAAAGCCCTGCGCCTGAAGCCGTAGTAGAGCTATCGGCACCGATTAGCCGGTTAGAATGGGTGCTCGTTTCGCCCAATCCCAAGGCGGCCACACAAGAACTGCCTGGTGAACCTACCTCTGACCAAGCTCTCAACCAGCCTTCCCAGTCTGCTCTACCCGGCGACACGTTGGTCTCCCCGTCGGAGGCTAGTAGCTCCAGCCTGGAACTGGGGCAGGAGTGAGGAAGGTAGCGGGGCGTAGGCTGAGCAGGTTGGTCAATAGGCAAGCCGGTCAATAAATTGGCAGACAGAAAATTGGCAGACAGACTAGACAGAGCAAAGAAATAAAGAAATATGGACTTGTCGCGCTGGCCGCCGTTTACAAGACAGCTTTTGAACTGGGGAGTCACCGTGTTCTCGGTGCTGCTCTGTCTCTTGATCTTGCCGACCCGCTTTCCCGGAACCGAGTTGCTCAACGTTGGGCCAAGCTGGCTATTGATCTGGGTTGTAGCCTGGAGCGTCAATCGCACCATGTTTGAAGGAGCCTTAGCGGGACTCGCCCTGGGATTGCTTCAGGATGGTATGACTTCACCTGCTCCGACCCATGCCGTGAGTTTAGTCATTGTGGGAGTAGTCACGGCTCGACTCCAGAAGCAGCGCTATATCCAGGAAGATTTTATTTCAATCGCCCTGATTGTTTTTGGCATGGCTGTTCTAGCCGAAACGATCACTGCCGTCCAGTTCAGCCTACAGGCGTTGAATTCATCCCCCCAGGGGGATCTGGGCAGCATCTGGCTCTATCACCAGCGCATTGCTCTCACGTCAGCAATTCTCAGCAGCCTTTGGGCACCCGTGGTCTACTATCCCCTGAATCGCTGGTGGGAGCGGATGGCCGAAATCGAGCAGCCCCAGTCTTAGCCTGACAGCTTTTCCAAATTCACGGTCCCTAAGTTTGCCCCCCGAGATTGCCTTCCGAGCTTGTCTGGCGCTAGGCTCCCTGGGCCAGAATCTCGTTCCAGTAGGTGAGGTAGTGGGCTGCTGACAGCAGGTCGGAGTGGATGCGAGTCGGTTGAAATTTCTGCAAATAGGCTTTACTGCGAATTCCACAGGTGAGGGCAATCGTCGGAATTCCCAAACTTTGACCAGCA
>JBJTUI010000395.1:0-3040 GCA_046080625.1 Elainella sp.
GTGTTTATCTCCTACGGTTTGGTTCAAGCCACCGTGGGAGTTACTTTACCTGCGCTCCGGAACTCCGGGAACGCTCAAAGCTGGTCAAGTCGCACTGGTAGAACCAGTGGCTTACCTTCTGAGCTACTGACAAGTTATTGAACAATTTCTTGAGCCAACACCTTTGAACCAACCCTCTCAACCCTGAATTCCAATCCTGAGGAAACCATGATTCGCTTTGCCACCACACCCCAATTAACTGGCTGCTCCACTGGTTGGTCCACTGGTTGCCTCGCTGGCGGTCACGGTACGGCCACAGGTGCAGCAATTGGGGCAATCGGCTCAGCGGTAGGAGCAACCGTAGGCGCAGCGAAGAACGGCGGCTGGCTCAAGCGGCTGGCAGGGCCAGTGGATAACCCTTTGGATACGCGGCTGGATATGCAGCTGGATATGCAGTCTGCCGGAGAATCGATTACTCCAACAAGCGGACGGTATAGGTGTAGACACACCGTACCACTACAGGACTAGAAACACCAAAATCTGGTTTTTCAGCCCCCGCTTCTTTTCAGACACAGAGGCGGGGGCGATTGGTTTGGCAAAGAACCCAACTTGGCAAAGGACCCAACAGTCTAGTTACAACGGAGCCCCCCTGGTCATGCTAAAAATCACCTATTTGGAGAGCGGCTTATACCTGGAATATTTGCAAGAAACCGTAGAGGATTGGCTGGCCCTGCGGGTGATTTTGGCCCTGCGTATGGGTCAGCGGCTAGTCGTTGAGCGCACCACTGCCTCCCTGCTGCTGCCAACTGCGCTGGTAAAACGCTCTGCCCTGGAGCCGATTGCTCGGCGCGAACAGGCGGCTCTGCTATCCCAGGTTGATGATCAATATATGGAGGTGAGCCTGTCGGGAACCTGGCTATATTCCGGTGAAGAAGAAGGAGTATTCGTGACCATGCTGCATCCTTCTATCGAACATCTGGTGTTTCGGCTGTGGCAGCTGGCCCAGTCTGAAACTTCTGCTATCAACCGTTCAATCAACCGCTAAGCTGCTCTGGCCTGTCTTTCCAGTTTCTGTCGGCATCTAATTCGCAACACTAATTGTCGTTAATTTCAGTATTCCGTAGCGTTCGGTTTGGTCTACAAAATTTCTTGTGCTTCCCGTCATTATCCTGTTTCTGATCTGACTACAGCTTCATTCTGTTTGCCCGCGTTCTCTACGTTACCCCATCATTCTTTTACGAACCATGTCACTTTTTTATCTGCGGCTACACAGCCCGTTCAAGTCTCGACCTCGACCTGGCTCCTGGTCTGTGCCCAATCCTGCCTCTGCCCATCCTGCGGCAGCAGAACAAAAGCAGTCTTTAGCTGCTCGCAATCTTTTGCAAAAAGTTGACCAACTCAAGGCCAGCTATGCTTTGGAGCGGCGATTGTTTCTGTAATAACTCGCATCTACCCATTAGCAACATTCATAACAACATCTATGGCAACACTAACGATAACTGCCCGTGCTTACCAGGGCGAAACTGATCTACAGCCAATTGCAGATTTACTCAACGAATGTGAACATACTGACCAGGAAGATAGCTACTATTCTGCCTCGGATCTGGCCCTGGGCTACGCTGAACCCGGCTTCGACCCCCACCAAAACGTTTGGCTCTGGGAGCGAGTGGGGCGACTGGTAGCCTACGCCGATCTGGGCATACCGGCTCCCGAGGCGATTGACACCTCGATTGACTGTTTTCTCTGGTTTCGGGTGCATCCTGACGAGCGCTGGCAGGGGCTGGAAACCGAGATTTTGGCCTGGGCAGAACAGCGGCTGCTGGCTGAAGTGAAGCATCTGGCGACGGCTGGGGCCGCGGTTGAAACCCTGCCGATTCAGCTGACGGTGGGCTGTCGTGATCACCAGGTCGAGCGAATTGCGTTCTACGAAAGTCAGGGTTTTGTTTACGAGCGCTGTTTCCTGACCATGACCTGTCGCCTCGATAACCCTGTCCCCAATCCTGTTCTGCCCGATGGGTACAGGATCGTTCAATCTCGTGGTGCTGAAGACGCAGCTGCCTGGATCGAGATGTATAACCAGACCTTCATCGACCACTGGCGATTCCACCCGGCATTGCTGGAAGAACACCTCTACTGGCTATCTACGCCGGTCTACTCTCCTGAGCTGGATTTGGTGGCGACTGCCCCAGACGGCAGCTTTGCCGCCTTCTGCCTGGGCTATATTGACCGGGAGTTTAACCAGCAGAAACACCGCCGCGAGGGCTGGATCGGCAGTCTGGGAACGCGGCGCGGCTTTCGACGCCAGGGACTGGCCCGAGCTATGCTGCTGGCTGGATTGCAGAAACTCCAGGCAGCCGGGATGGATACCGCCAAACTCGCGGTGGATACCCAAAACCCCAACGCGGCCCAGACGCTCTACGAGTCGGTGGGCTTTCGCAAGCTGCACGCCCAGTTCTCCTATACCAGACAGCTGAGGCTCACCTAAGCTTCGGGGGCCGGGCTGTCCTGGCTCTCGACGACCTGGGAGAGGGAATCACCCATCTGGGTCACCCAGTGGCGGATGGTGGAATGGTTGATGCCCGTCAGGCGGCCAATTGTGCGGAAGCCGAGGCCGTCGGCATACAGGTCGCGGCAGACCTGCTTCATATGTTCTGGGTAGCCCCTGGGCGGATCGTACAGGTCAATAAACTGGCGTTTGCAGGCGCGGCAAATATGATTCTGCTTGCCGTGCTTTTTGCCGTTCTTGAGTATTTGAGTAGAACCACAGCGCGGACATTCCATTGCTCTCTCCTGCCAGAACTTTCACTGAAGATTTCACTGGGACTTTCACTGGTTTTTTTACTGGAGCTTTCACTAAAGATGTGACGACTGCCTGGCCCAAATGGGGTGACTGGGGATGGCGGCCAGCCAGTTCGCCAGGGTGCGATTCACTAACTCCGGATATTCGGCCATCACCACATGTCCTGCCTCGGGAATATGCAGTCTTTGGCTGGGTCGAAAGTGGGAGGCCAATTCGGCGGCCATGCTGTCTGTGAAGGTGATATCGCGTCCGCCGCTGATG
>JBJTUI010000396.1:0-3861 GCA_046080625.1 Elainella sp.
GATCGGGGGAATGCGTCGAGGTGCCCTATCTGGGCGAGCGCCAGAAGCGACCCACGGCCAAACTCAAGCGCTATTCGGTGATAGAACAGGACGGGTTTGTCTGGCTGTTTCCGGGTGAGGGCAACCCCGCCCCCCAGCAGCGGCTGGCCCTGCCAGAATGGGACCACCTCAACTACATCGCCACGGTGGCCACGATTGAATGCGAGGCCCACTATTCGTTTCTGATGGAAAATCTGATGGACATGTACCACGGCCATCTGCATCAGGACTATCAAGCCTGGGCCAACCCCGTGCTGCAAGAGCTGGAGGAAACCCCAACCCGCGTCGATGCCCACTACCAGGCCCAGAGCTATTACCGGATCGACCGGATCTGGTCGATTTCCCAGCTGTTCATCCCGGCCCTGCGTCAGCTCCACCCGGAGCCACTCGACGTCAGCTATGTTTATCCCCACTGGCAGGCCACCCTGGGGCAAGATTTCAAAATCTACTGTCTGGTATGCCCAATCCACGAAACCGCAACCCGGGCCTACCTAATCCACTTCACGTCCCTCAATGCCTTTGACAAGCTGCACAAACTGCCGGTGCCGTTCCGGCGCTTCTTGAAGAACCGTCTATTTGGCTCAGCCCAGCGAATTCTCAACGGGCTAGTGGCCCAGGACGTGCAAATGATCGAAGAGGAGCAACAGTCGTTTCTGCAGCACCCTGGGCGTCGCCTCTACGAACTCAACCGGACGATTGCGGCTGTCCAGCGCCTGATCCAGCGCCAAAGTCAGGCGAGATAGGAAGGTTTTTTGTCAACTGAATTAATCATTTTTCAACAATTTATACCAATTCTTTTTGAAGCTGCACAAAATCATGGGGGTCAACGGGGCTGCGCCCCCACACCCCTCGTTCTATGCAGGCTCACAGAAAATTGGTATTAGACGGTTTTACAACAATTTAAGGCGAATCGCCCCAAGATAGTCCCACATCCACTGCGGGACGACAGCCACTAGGTTAAACAATAGGAAGAGGTCTGGCTTAAAACCTGGCGCTAGAATCTGGACTCCGAGAGCGCAGGACTCTTTGAGACGCCGCTAACCCAATCTCCGACTTCAGAGTGAGACGCGATCAATCGAAGCGTTCTAAAGTGACACTATTCTGAAGATTCTGAAGCAATAATCCTGGGGCAATATCCTTGAGGCACCAGTCTTAAAGCACCAGTCTTAAAGCACCAGTTCCCAAGTCGGGCTAACTGTCTTGCTGGGTGGCGATTCTTACTGGGTGGCAATAGAGTAAAGCAGCCTCAGCCTACGGCCAGAGTGACCCCATACCTAGCGGTTTAGCGACTGTAGGCAAGACTCCAGCAGTCACAGTTTTATAACGGTAATTCAAGCTATATTCCGCAATTTAATTGGAAAACCGCAACTTTATCGTAATTTCATAAAAACTTCGCTACTTAAAGTTGCGATATCTTTATATCAAATTGGACTAGACAGATTGCTGGAAAGCGCTGTCTAATAGGGTTTCAGAAGATTCCAACTTTTTTGGCGGGTGCTATCTAACCGGTTGAAAATCTGAAATTAAATCACTGCTTTATCTTTCCTTTGTCAAGAGGGGTGTCACCTCTCACTTCTAAATAGCCTGAGCTAAATAGTCCGAGCAAGAGGAGCTGCCTCAAGCCTGGAGAGAGCAACAGCAGGGCATTTACTAAAATAGATTTTCCCGATTCAGCGTGTGTTTCCATTGGTTTTGATCATTGCCCGAGTAGCCAGCCGAGGCGCTAATTAGCAAAATCACCCGAACAATCTGTTCCTGAGCCCACTACTCAGCCCATAGGCTAGTTTGTGTAGATCAGCATGCAGTCGCTCTGTGCGCGGCAAATTGCAAGTGCCGATCAGGCTCCTATAGACCAGACTGTAAAGCGGCTGAATCAAGCTAAATCGATCGGTTGCTGGTTCGCTACCGGGTAAATCGCCAGCTCATTTACTCTCAAGGTACGACCGATGTCATATGCAGTAAAACCGAATGACCAGCCCGAACCCATGGTGCTCCCTACCGGCTGTTTTGACGTGCCTCACCCTTCCGCCTTTTGCTGGATCAAGCGGACGCTCGATATCGTCGGTGCTCTGATGGGGTTAGTTGTTTTAGCCATCCTGTTTCTCCCGATTGCCCTGGCCATTAAGCTAGATAGTCCGGGGCCAATACTCTACAAACAAGAGCGATTTGGGCTACATGGTCGCCCGTTCACAATATTTAAGTTTCGCTCAATGGTCCAGGGAGCCGATGCCCTGAAAGCGGCGATCCCGAATCAAGCCAGCGGCCTGATCTTTAAGAATGAGCAAGATCCGCGCATTACTCGGGTCGGTCAGGTTTTGCGCAAAACCAGTCTGGATGAGCTACCCCAGTTATGGAACGTGCTGCGCGGCGATATGAGCCTGGTGGGCACCCGTCCGCCGACTCGCGACGAAGTCAGCCGTTACCGCGATCGCCACTGGCTGCGGCTGGGCGTGAAACCGGGCCTAACGGGCGAATGGCAGGTGAGTGGTCGGTCGGCCATCAAGGATTTCGAGCTAATTGTCGATCTGGATCTGCGCTATCAGACTCGCTGGTCGCCCCTCTATGACCTGATGATCATTTGGCGCACTCTGGGCGTGCTGTTTCGCAAGACCGGCGCTTATTGAAGCTGGCCAGACGAAATTTCCTAAAATTCCTGCCTACTCATGTGTTAATTCACCGTTGTTTGAGTAGAGTTAAACAGGCTAGTTTGAGCCCTCAGCCTCAAGCAGCGGGTGAGCGGGTGTAAGGAAGCGCAGGAATGTTCGAGCTAATTACGCAGATTTTGCTGTTGGTCGGCCTGTATTACCTGTTGAAGGCGATCTGGCCCTCGATTTACAACCCCAAATTTTTCGCCTGGTTTGGAATTGCGGTCCTGATTTCGCTGATTGTGCTGGCGTTTATTAACCCCAACAACCGCACGGTCGGGATTCTCTGGGCCATCATTTCCTTTCCCCTGCGGCCTCTGGGCCTGACGCTATCGCTGTTGGCCTATGCGCTCTCGGCGGGTGTCGATAAGGTCAAAGGCCCCCAGGTGCTGGCGGCGGCTCTGGTGCTGCTGATTTGCAGCCTGCCCGTCACCGCCTACCTGCTGACAGCCCAAACCGAGCAGCGGTCGCTGATGGAAACCCTGAACCGCCAGGAAGCCTCCAATCCGCGCCCCGTCCAGGCGATTGTGGTATTAGGCGACGGAGCCCGGCTCAGCGCCCAAGTCACCCAACCCGGCCTCGGGATCAGCGTTACCCTGCAGGCACGCCTGCTCTACGCTGCGGAACTCTATCTCAACCGCACCCAGCGGGGCAACAACCCGGTCGTGGTGGTCAATATTGGTCCCCAGCCGGTGGATGACGCGGGGCAGCCCCGAGGCAGACAGAGTCAAGGGGTAATTGAGGTGTTGACCAGTCATGGCGTCCCCAGAAACCAGATCAAGCTAGACACGATCGGTGTAGACCCCAGAAGCACGGCCATTTCCGTGCGACGAATCCTGCTAGGGCCGGAGGGCGAAAACGTCAACTGCCGCATTTTCGTAGCCTGCGACAGCTCCGTGCGGGAACTCCAGCCCAGGGCCGGGGCCAGCCTGCCCCGCGTGCCGATTGTGCTCGTGTCTCCGGCGATCATGATCCGACGGGCCAGTTCCAGCTTCACCAGGCTGCTGTTCGAAGTCACCCCCTGCCCCACAGATTTCTACGTGTTCCAGCTCCAGCAGGGATGGGAACTAGCTGCCCTGGCCGATCTGCTGCCGAGCGCCGAAGCGCTGGTGATCACCTCCCGCGTCGTCAGCGAATACCTGAGCATTGTCTACTACTTCCTGCGCGGCTGGCTGGC
>JBJTUI010000397.1:0-6645 GCA_046080625.1 Elainella sp.
TACCAGGATGTGGCGGCTTATGGCCACCTGGGCCGGGAAGACCTGGACCTGCCCTGGGAGCAAACCGACAAAGCTGAACTGTTGCGTCAGGCAACTAGCGAACTGCTCTCTGCGGTTTAAGCTGAATCACCGTAGTCCAAACGGGGCAATTCCATAAACAAAGTGAACTGGGGGCGGCAGGCTCTACAGTTCATTTTGTTTTGAGGCTCATCTAGGCCGCAAGAGCTGCTTCACGGTTTTGAGCATTTCTCCGGGCTGGAATGGCTTTGTAATGTAGGCATCGGCTCCCTGTTTCATACCCCAGTAGCGGTCAAACTCCTGATCTTTCGTTGAGCAGATCAAGACTGGCACTTTTTGCATCGTCGGATCGTTCTTGATCCAGCGACACAGCTCATAGCCATTCATCTCAGGCATAATCAGATCCGTGATGACGAGGTCGGGTGCCTTGGCTTGAATTTTCTGTTTGGCCTCTATGCCATTGGCAGCTTCTACTACCGTCAGCCCACCTTTTTGCAACAGCTCCGAGAGCAACTGTCGCACGGTTTGACTGTCATCAACGACCAAGACTGTACTCATAGCATCTTCTACTCGTTACAGAGTTTATGAAAGCGCAGATCTGAAATGCAGACCTATTCACAATTAATTTAGTTGAGCCTGCCCCCATGAGTTCATTAGTTCATGCTCAGTAAACGGCACAGGCTGTAGATATAGGAGAGGGATAACAGGTAGTCAATCGGGTGAGGGAATCTAGTCAATAGAATAATAGCCAATAGAGCAATGCTGGCAGATCAACCCTTCAATCCTTCTGTGGCCCCGAATTAAGCCGCTATCTGATGCCCTGTCTCTAGCAGTATGCCCACAACAGGTCAAGATTGCCGCACCGCCCTACTCCTCTCTCTACATTCTTAGGCTGAGGATTAGAGCTCAGGGCTCATGACAGCAAGGCGCTCCGCCGCTAATTTTGTGGCGGAGCGCCTGTCTCAGGATTGGGTGGGGGAGGCGGTGGCGTATACTGCACCAGCCGGTCGCGCAGCAGGGCATCAATGTTTTCCGTGATATCGCGCGGGTTCATAAAGATCACCTTCGAGTTCTGGCTTTCTCCGAGCCTCATGTTGGCCTCAACATAGCGTTGCATCACCAGGTAGCGCAGGATATCCTGCGGATTCGTTCCGGGCGGCATGGCGTCAGCAATCTGCTTGATCGATTCAGAAACAGCCTCAGCCTGTTTAATAGCGGCCTCCCGCTCACCGTCAGCCCGAAGAATCGCCGCCTGACGCTCACCCTCGGCTTCTTCGATGGCGGCCCGTTTCTTACTCTGGGAGGCGCGTTCGCTCTCCAGCGATTTTCTCAGGTCTTCTGGAATTTTGATGTCCTGGATTTCCACGCGGGTCACTTTCACGCCCCAGGGTTCGGTCGCTTCATCCAGGCTTTCCAGTAGGGCTTTGTTGATTTCCTCACGAGAGGAATAGGTTTTTTGCAGATCCATTTCGCCGATTTTGGAGCGCAGCGTGGTAATCACCAGGTTCTCGAGGGCTTCGCTGACATCGTCAATCTCGTAGTAGGCCGAGTAGAGGTCGATGATCCGCCAGAAAATTACGGCATCAATTGTCACCGTAACGCTGTCCTTGGTGATCACGTCATTGGGTTCGATGTCGAGCGTCCGTTCCCGCGTGTTGGCCTCGATCACTACCTCATCGATGATCGGAATCACACCAAAATTCAGACCCGGCGTGAGCTTGCGATGATAGCGCCCCAAGCGCTGCACCAACGCCTCATTGCCCTGATCAATCCGCTTCACCGATCCCACCGTTGCTCCCACGATGGTTAACACCACTGCAAAGACCCAAACAAGTGTATTCATGGCTTCTCGTCTCCTAATCCAGCGGGTGGCGTATTGCAATCGAGTAAGGGGGCCGTCCAGTTCTATTCATACCGCTCGATTCAGCTAACCGTATCATACTCATCTGGAAAATCGATGGGCAGCACAATCAGCGTTAGCCCCTGCCTGCCAGCAACATGCACAGTTTTTCCAGGCGTGATCTCAATATCCGAGACTTGACAGCGAGCTTTCCAGAGCGAGCCTTCATAGGACACCCAGCCCACTCCACCTTTAGGAATTGTCTCTGAGACAACTGCCTCTGTGTCGGGCTGCTCATCGCGGGTCGGCATGGGCACCATACCGCGCAGCACAATCGTCAGGGCAATCGAGAGAATTCCCCACAGGACAACCTGGAGCGCTACTGAAGAGACGGTTAATGCTGCAATTGCCGTAATAATTGCCGCAATTCCCAGCGCTGCCGCTGTCGGTTCCCCGACGGAAACGCCCAGCAGCAGAAACACAAAACCTACAATAATCCAGACGGTGAAACCAGAAGAATTAGCGGTATTCCCAACAATTTGCAGCAAGTTCACGGTGGAGGACACCCTAGGAACAGGAACTGAGAAGAGCGATCAAACTGTAGCGTCCGAAAAAGGGTAAGCAGCCTCATATCTTCTCTAAATGTAGCGAATAGGGCGAATATCTTGCCTCCGTACTGGAAGCAGTAGTGGAAGCAGTACTAGAAGCAGTTGAATCTCACGGCAACTATGCGACAGCGTGCCGCGAAGGGCAAGCGCCTCGTTTCAGACTGCAAGCATCAATCAATCTGCTGGGGTTGATCCGCCACTCGCCGCTGGGATAGCCGTCGCCATCTGAAAAACTGGGTCACAGCGAGCGGTAGTCCACCCGGCAGAATGAACATTACCAGGGGCAGGCTGCCCAACAAACATTCTGGGCTGGTATAGCAAAAGCCCTGATCCGGTGCAGTGCGCCCTTTGGCCAGCGTTGTTGAAATCAGCTGTTCCATGGGCAGGGCCGCGATTTTGAGCTGTTTAGAAAAATTGGGCGAGAGCTGGGTATTCAGCCGCAGCTTCAGGTCGGCAGTTGAAAAAGACTGGGCGTAGGCCGAGGTGAGAAAAGGCCGGTAGCGGTTGGCTTCTGGGGTGAGCTGTTTGATAAAGGCGAGGCTGGTACCGCGCAAAAGCTGGCGAATGGGCTCGGTTTCCTGCTCCGAGCGCTCCCTCAGAAAAATACTCTGTGTAAACCCCTGATTCAGGTTGGCCGGATCGCCAACGCTGAGGTGGGTGCCGCCAATTGCAGTCAGCAGAAACTTGGAGGTCTGGAGCTGGGTAAACGGCAGGAACTGCTGGCTAATCGCAGGTGTGATCGTATCGTCGGTGCTGGTCAGCATCAGCAGCGGCGTCTTCACCTGGGCTAGACTCTTTTGGTCGAATAGCTGGCCAATCACCGGATTGAGCAGAATGGTTTGGACAACCCGCTGGTCGCGCAGATTTTCCTGGGGGTCGGGCAGGTCGGCGGCACTGCACTGCAGCAAATCTGCTGGAGAAACTACCAGGGGTTTAGGGTCGTTGCAAAACTGGCGCAGATGGCCCAGGCTGAGTTTCGCCCCGGCCAAGGCGAGGGCCGTATAGCCGCCCAGGGAATGGCCGATTACCGTCACCTGCTCTGTATTGAACTTGCCCTGCAAGGTGCTGGAAAACTGGTTGAGGCGGCTGAGCCGATCCAGCACGAAGCTGAAGTCCTTTGGCCGATCCAGAAATTCGGTGGCGGGCAGAATGTTGTTTCTGGACTGGGTGTGCGGCGGATAGGGGCTGCCCGTCAGCCAGGCCACGTTGCTGGCCGGATGTTCCAGAGCCACCACCGTCAGACCATGGGAGGCCAGATGGTAGGCCAAATAGCCCAGAAACCGCCGATCTGCTCCAAACCCGTGGGAGATCACGACCAGCGGCCCCGTGGTGCGACGAGTCCAGTACAGATCAACCGGAATAGTGCGCTCCCGCTGGTAGTCTGTCAACACCATGGTTTGCTTCCAGACCCAGTGTGAGCCGGTCTGGGTGGGGTCAAACGGCAGGCGAACTGGCTGGCTCTTAACGGTGAGTTCGCGCTCCAGAATCGAGCTGAGAGTCTGACTCTGCCAGTAGGGCAGATTGAGCTGGGAGGCTAGGGCCAGAGCTGAAGTGGCATCAACCGTCACCGTGTCTTTAGGAAAAGCTTGCAGTAGCCCCAGCAGACTCATGCCGTTGGGCTGTTTGGCTGCCTGGGTAAGAGCGACCTGGAGCTGATCAGGCGTGGCGTCAGGGATAGCAACTTGCAGGGTATTTAGGAAACGCTCGCCCGCCGAAGAATGCAGCAGGTCTTCAACCAGCTTGTCGCCGATACTGGGATCGAGCTGAAGCCGACTTCTCAGCGTCTGACGCACGTCTACATTCAGCAGGGGCGTATAGAGCTGAAGACTAGAGCGAATTTCGCCAGTGTTGGCAAAGTGTTCTAAATCCGCAACGGCCACTGATTGTTTGATTGGCCCCAAGCGAATGGTTAGCCGTTCCGCCGCCGAGACAGATCCGGCTGTTCCGCTGAGTAGGGCAAGCGCGAGGCCCAGCACTAGGGGCCTGAGAAGCCGCAGCGCCCTCGTCATAGGCTTCGGCCCAGGTTGCGGTGAGACGGGAATGGGGCGTTGTAACAACTGAAGGAGACTGTTCACTGGCATGTCAGGGCGAGCAATTCAGGAGACGAAGGAGTGGGTTAGACAACCGCTGGTTTTCTAGCACCAGGGCCAATCAGGTTGTGCAACCTGGCTCGCCTCTTTTCGACGATAGACGAGCAAATCAATTTTGCAATCACTCGTTTGAGTCTGCCAACCGCCTACAGGACGAACTGAGCCAGGCAATTTCTTTGGCGGCTTCAGGTAAGTGAGCTTGGCGCTGTCCTTGAGCACGGGCCTGTTGACAAAGTAGGGTAAGCGGTGTTTCTACCATCGCATCAATCCAGGCTGAAAGGCCAGCCCTCTTGCCATTAACTTTTATAAAAGCAGTTATAAGAGCAATTGGAACTTCTTTCAGTAGCCAACGACTCCATCGGCGCAACCAAACTCGCCAAGGCAGCTCTCGGGCTAGGTCAATCCCATGCAGCTCATGCAAGAACCGATTCGAGCGGCCATAGCGTCGCCATTGGCTGCGCAGATCGGCCAGGGTTGAGCGATGTCGATGCTGCACGATTGCCTGAGCCGCTGGAGCAATCTGCCAGCCCTGTTGAAGAATCCGCCAGCACAGATCCGCGTCGCCTCCTGTGGTTAAGTAGGGCCGAAACAGGCCAACCTGGTCAAAAATTGCCCGTCGCACCGCCAGGTTTGCCGTTTGGCCATAGGGCAAGAACGGGTGGGCCAGGGTATGTTTCTGGGAGAGCACATCCTGGTGATTGGCAAACCGCTCTAAATAGCTGTCACCCGGCAGCGCCGTGATTTCACCCGCCACAATTCCGGTGCTAGAGCCAGTCGCAGCATCTAGGAAAGGCTGAACAATCTGGCGCAACCAGTCGGGCTGGGGTCGGCAGTCGGCATCGGTAAACACTAGAATTTCGCCCTTGGCAGCTCGAATACCCTGGTTGCGAGCGGCATAGGAGCTTTGAATTTCAGTCTCGCGCAGGCTGTGGAACGCCTCTTGGGGCAAGGTTTGCAGCAATTCCTGGGTGCGGTCTTGGCTATTGTTGTCCACCAGCAGGTATTCCACCCGTTCTGCCGGATAGTTCTGCTGCTGCAAACAGGCGAGCAGGTCCGGTAAATCTGCTTCTGCGTTATAGATTGGCACAATTACAGAAATTGTTGGCAGTTCTACTTGGGATAGAATCGCCGAATCTGGCGCAGGTGATTCTCCAGGAGAACAGGCAGTAGAACAAAGAGTCATAGCGTCAGCAGGCTGGAATCAATTTGCCTTCAGTTTGCCCAACCCGTCCTGATCTTCACCAACGGCCTAAGTTTGGTGTCAGGGTTCCAGCGACGCCAGGAATATAGCTCAAGCCAGTCAGGTTCAAGCCGGAGACTGCAAGCCTAGGACGGCAGCAGCTGCCGACGCAACAAGACTTGCTTGGGTTCAACCTGGATTCTAGCCTCGGCCAGAGGTAGCGTTCTGATCCGCCGATGCAACACATTCACCTGGTAGACGAGCTGGTGCGTCATGTCTACACCAGACAGCCAGCCGCTCTTGTGATGATAGGCACCGGTATCGATGTCCAGCCAGCCCTGCCCCTGCGCCAAATAGCCCGGCGCTACACCCGGCAGGGTAAATGTGATTGTATGACCTGTGATGATTAGCTTATCGGGAAAGTAGGGACGGGGCATGCTGTGGAATTCTCCCCGAATCCAGCAATACTCATGGGCGGTTTGCTCATGAACCGGGAGTTTAGGGTCTAGACCAGCATGGGCCAGCCAGATATCGCCCAGATCTAGATAGAGGGGCAGACCCCGCAGCCAGCTCAAGGTTTCTAGCAGCGCGTCCAGCTTGCTATAGCTGGCCACCGTGTGGTCGCCACCGCTGTCAACCCAGGCCTGTAGGGCCAAGTGGGACACCTTGTTGTCAGGAAACGCTCCCAGCAAGAGCTGCTCATGATTACCCAGAACGCAGCTAAAGCGGTTGTCGCGGACAAACTGCACGACTTGGGCGCTTTTGGGTCCCCGATCAATCAAGTCTCCTACAAAATAAATCTGATCGTCCGAGCCAGGACCAATAATTTCCAGTAGCTTGATCAAGCCATCGTAATGACCGTGCACATCACCAATGAAAATGCGACGACCGCTAGACACGCAACTTCAA
>JBJTUI010000398.1:0-3721 GCA_046080625.1 Elainella sp.
GATTCACTACGACGGGGTTGAAGATGGCATCACCCAGGAGCTGATCGCGGCTGGAATCCCAAAGGATCAGATTGTACTGGCCTTTCATCCTCCGCATCTTCGGCAGCATACGGGCTATGCAGTTGCTTGAGCCTTTGAGAGGCTAACACTTCTTTCTCAAAATCTGTCCGGACTATTGCTATCAGGTACTGAGCGGATCGAACCGCAGGGGCGGCTGATCCGCAATTATGTCACGGGCGCAGGTCCTCGCGATTTATTCTGGTCTATGCCAACAGCTCGCCCGTTTCCTGGAGTTTGTGCAGCCGGTTGTAGATGCCGCCGTGGTTCAGCAATTCCTCGTGGCTGCCGATCTCGACGATCTGCCCCTGATCCAGTACGACGATTTTGTCGGCCTCGCGGACGGTGCTGAGCCGGTGGGCGATGATGATCGTGGTGCGGGTGCCGAGGATGCTGCTCATGGCTAGCTGAATCGAGCGTTCCGATTCGTAGTCGAGGCTGGAGGTGGCCTCGTCGAACACCAGCACATCTGGATTCATCAGCAGGGCGCGGGCGATGCCCAACCGCTGCCGCTGGCCGCCCGACAGCCGCACCCCCCGCTCGCCGACGATGGTTTTGTAGCCCTGGGGCAGCAGCTTGACGAACTCATCGACGCGGGCGATCTGGCAGGCCGAAGCAAGTTCTGCGGGCGTGGCGCTGGGGTTGCCGTAGAGCAGGTTGTCGAGCAGGGTGCCGTTGAAGACATCGACTTCCTGGTGGACAATCGCCAGCCGCTTGCGGTAGCCCGTGACGTCGAGCTGGCGGATATCCTGACCGTCGATCAGAATGCGTCCGCTGCTGGGGTCAAAGTAGCGAAACAGCAGCTTCACCAGGGTAGATTTGCCCGATCCGGAGCGGCCCACCAGCGCCACGGTCTGGTTGGGTTCAATCAGCAGGTCGATGCCTTGCAGCACCAGCCGTTCGGGGCTGTAGCCAAAGCTGAGCTGCTCGAAATGCACCTTGCCCGTGAACTGGTAGTGGCGCTGGCCTTCGAGCCGATCCAGGCTGGCGGCGTCGTTGCCCGAGGGCAGCTCCATGAATTCCTGCAAACGCAGCATCGAGGCATAGCGCCGGGCGAACACCTCGGCCAGCTGGCTAATCGGCTCTAGTTCGGCGTAGGCCATGCTGGATATGGTCAGGGTGGTGACAAAATGACCGAGCGAAATCCGCCCCTGCACCGTGGCCCAGAGGGTGAGGGCCAGCACGACAAATACGGAAGCCTGGATCACCAGCCGCTGCCAGCAGAACAGCTCGGTATAGCCCTTGTGAATTCGGTAGTTGAGGAATTTGTACTCGCGCTCGATCCGCTGGGACTGGCGATTCAGCTCCTCGGCTTCGGTGGCGAAGGCTTTGACGGTTTTGATGTTGGTGACGATCTCCGAGGTGCGGCTCTCGGTGTTCTCCTCGTATTTCTCCAGAATTTCCTCTTTCCGCATCAGGTGGGTGAGATTCTTCAGGGTAAAGCTGAGGATAAACACAAAGGAGGCCAGAAACAGCAGGGCGATCCGCCAGTCGATCAGCAGGATCATCCCGAAGATACCCAGAACGCGAATCGCTTTGGGAATCATCTGACCGGCGATTTCGGGATAGGTCCAGGTATGGTTTGACAACCCTCGGGCCACCCGTCCGGCAATCCGACCCGGATTGTTCTCGTCATAGAACTCTAACGGCAGGGTGAGAATTTTGCGAACCGCCTGGATCGTGTGATCGCGTCGGGCCTGGAAGGCAATCGACCAGTGGAACCAGCCGCCCACCCAGGGCTGAATCGGTGCGCGGACCACGGTGGTGACAAAAATGATGCCGAGCAGCAGCCCGAGGCCAGCGGTTTGACTGGACTGCCCGCTGGCCTGACTGACCTGATCCACCAGGTTTTGCAGGGGCCGATCCAGCGGCTGGTTTGAGAGCAGGTTGAGGATCTGCCCAATCGTGTAGGGCACGGCCAGATCGATTACTTCAAACAGGCTGCTGGCGGTGATACTGAATAGCGACAGCGACCAGTACGATCGGTAATACTCTAGCAGGTCACGAAGTTTTGCCATGGGATGTCTCCTAAACTGCGATGGGGCTGCGGCGCGAATGGGAATAGCTTGACTGCACGAGCGGCAAAAGATTCGAAGCAAATTGAGGCATTGCCGAACTGAAACATGATATCGCTACGCTTACAGCCTTTGGCGACCCCCTAAATCCCCACAAACTTGGGGGACTTTGAGGCGTGTGCTACACCCACGCGATGCGAACGGAAGCCCCCTTTCTTGGATGCCCGAAGGGCTATCAATTGGGGGGTTGGGGGGCGAATTCATAGTCCGATTCAGCAACGCCCAAATTGCTGATTGCTGAAGTGAATGACCTGGAAGCTGATCAGGTCCAATGCTTGAATTCACAAGTTCCTGGGATTTTTCGGATAGGTTCTAAATCAAACCGCCTCGCCGCTGCTGGGGCTAGGTTTTTGTGTTTACGCAGTGTAGCACGAATGTAGTATGTTGACAATGTTTGCTGCGATACGGGGGCGACTGGTTGAGGACTGGAACTCGATGATTGGGGGTTTTAGGTCGAAGCGTTGAGCTAAAAGGGGCAAAAGTTGAGTCTGGAACTCAATGATTGGGGTTTTTAGGTCGAAGCGTAGAGCTAAAAGGGGCAGCAGTTGAGCTAAAAGGTCGAGTCTTGGAGCGCCAGAGGGCAGGGCTGAATATCTGGGGGCGAATTGCGCGGGTTTGGGGGCGAATTCTCGCGGCTGTTGGGCAGTGGGGCGAGGATTGGGCTAAAACTAAGGCAGCTAGAGTGAGCAGATTTTGGAGAATTGCCCCATGATTGAACCGCTGTCTTTGCTGGCTGGAGCCGTCACGACTTACATTATTCCTAAGGCTCTGGAAAAAGTGGGTGAGAAGGTGGGCGAAGCGGCGTTGGCAAACAGCGGGGCGGCAATTCAGGCCACTCGCCGCGCCGTTCGGGAAAAGCTGCAAGCTAGCCGCACGGATGGGGTGTTAGCGATTGCGGAGGCGGAGCCGACTGAGACGAATTTGCAGCTGCTGGAAACGATTTTGCTGGCTCAGATGCAGCAGGATCAGCAGTTTACCGCCCAGCTTCAGGCGTTGATTCAGCAGATTCAGCAGCAGTCGAACAGCTTGCAGGCGGTGCTGGATACGGTGCGCGTCAAAGGCAATCTGGAGACTGGCGACATTGAGCAGGTGAGCGAAACAGGTCCGGCGACGCAGGTTGTGGGTCGGAATCTGGGCGTGGGGGGCGATTTGAAGCTGGGCAACATTCGCCAGCAGCAGTAGGGAGGTTCAGGCTGTCGGGCTTTGCTAGAGGAGCAGGGATTTGGGCGAGAATGCAGCTACCCCGGATGAGTCGCGGTCTGTGCCGTTGCAGATCGAGCAGACTGTTTTGCAGGATGTCTCGGTAGGCGGTGACCTGACGATAGGCAATATTGATGTATCGGTGATCGTGCCGCCACCGTCGCCCCAAACGGAGCCGAAGCGCTTCACGGTTCCCTACCTGCGCAACCCCTATTTCACGGGGCGGACAGCAGCGCTGGAGCAAGTTCATGCGGGAGTTATGGTTAGATCTGGTGTATGAGAAAAAGGAGAAAAAAAGGCGTATCCTGCTGAATAAGACAAAAAAGCTCAGACCAGGAATACACCATGAATAACGATAACCTGATTGAATTCAAAACACCAGAAACCAC
>JBJTUI010000399.1:0-5767 GCA_046080625.1 Elainella sp.
CAGGTGCAGTACCAGGCGCATTACCAGATGTCGTGCCAGCGACGGTGCATCCACTGCCCACCGATTCACCGGCACCCGAGGCCTACCCTCCAACTGAGCGGCTGCTGCCCCAACAGCAGATTGTGCGCCCGCTGATTTACCAGGAGCGGGTGGTGGGCCTGCTGCTGACGGCCAGGGCCGAGCGAGCCTGGACCGAAACCGAGCAGAGCCAGATCGAGCAGATTGCCCAGACCCTGACGCTGGCCTGTTTGCTAGACTGGCGCTCCCAGTGGTTAACCCAGGATCTACAGCGCCAGCAGCTGTTAGAGGAGCGCAAAACCGACCTCTACGACGATTTGTTGCACCAGTTTCGCAATCCGCTGACGGCCCTGCGCACCTTTGGCAAACTGCTGATTAAGCGCCTGAATCCAACGGACGCCAACCGCTCGGTTGTAGAGAGCATTGTGCGTGAGAGCGACCGGCTTCAGGAACTGCTGAAACAGCTGGATGCGGCGATCGATCTGGACGTGGCCGATCTGGTGCCTGTGCAGGAGCGAATTGAAGCTCTGCCTCCAGCGACCATTGAAACGGTTCAAACTAGACCAGTTAGCCAACTGCCCGAATCTAGGCTGCTGTTGGGCAGTTCAGTTCAACCAGAACCCCATAGCCTGATCGAAGTGCTGCAACCCCTGCTCGATTCGGCCAGCGCCATTGCACAAGACCGGCAGCTAGACCTGCGCGTTGATATTTCCACCGATTTACCGCCCGTGTTGATTGACCAGCGGGCGCTCCGCGAAGTCTTGAATAATTTGATTGACAACGCCCTTAAGTACACGCCTGCTCAGGGCACGGTATATGTTGGCGTACAGCATCAGGAGAATGTTAAACCCTATCCTGCTGGTGCAGTAGCTTCCGCCCTCGACTCGGCTCAGCCAGCCCAGTCGTCCCCAGGCCAGGCCAACTCACCGCCTTTACAGCAAGTGCAACCCACCGCCCAGTCGTCAGGACAGCAGACGATTGTTGTGGCAGATACTGGCCCCGGCATTCCACCGGACGATTTGCAGCATCTGTTCACGCGCCACTATCGTGGCATTCAGGCTAATAGCGGCATTCCTGGCACCGGACTGGGGCTAGCGATTGCCCGAGATCTGGTACAGCAGATGGGCGGCCAGATTCAGATCCTCAGCCCTGCCCTGACCAGCCCGCTGCTGCCCGATTCGCTCAGGCCGCTCTATCAAACGCAGCCCACAGGCGGCACGGTTGCACTAGTCAGCTTTGCGGAACTGTCCAGCTAATTCAGGCTATAGCAGCCAAATCATTACAGCAGGTTAAACCGCTGGAGCTGGGCTTCGACGGCAGCGGGCAAGACCTTGTTCAGATCGGTCTTGTTGCGGAACAGCAGGCGATTACCGCTGGGTAGATCAAACGGAAACTGGCCGTTGACCGTGGTCCGCTCCATTTGCAGCAGCAGGATCTGCTCAGCCCGCTTGCACTGGAGAGCATAGCCGACCTCGACACAAACCTTGGGGCTGGGAATTGGCTGGGGCGGTGTACCGTCGAGCTGCAAAATGGGCGTGCCGTCGGCAATGAACAGCAGGCTGCGACGAATCTTCTGCATCAGCGTACTGTTGAGCCGGGTCGCGCCCTCCGAGAGACGATGCGATTCCTCCAGCAAGAGCGGCAGCCGCGTCCGCTTGTTCAGCTTCTCCAGAATTGCCTGGAGCTGTTCGCGCAACAGCTCGCTAGACTCGGCAAATTCGGTCTGGTAGCAGAGAAAAATAGTGGGGTCGAGGTGGGCCATCACCTCTTGTTTAGTGAAGTAAATCTCGTGGCTGATTAGGTCGATGTTGGAGATCGCGTAGCCGCCGCTGCCTTCGATGTAAAACTCGACGATTTCGCCTTCCAGGTAGCGCTGGAACCAGACCGATTGCCTGACTTCGCTGCTGTCTTCCAGGAAATCGGCCCGCAAGCCCGACTTCAGCAGGCTGTTTTTGCTCAGTCGCAGATCGTGGGGCCGCTTTTCCAATTCCCGAATCGGTTCGTATTCCTGGAGATACCAGGCTTTGAGCGCAATAATGGCCATGATGCAGGTTTACCCGTCTCGTTTACCGTTGGTTTTACTCACCCACTCGCCACCCACCCATTCGAACTTCTGGACATCCAAAAATCTAGGGGTTGGGTTGAGATGGAGCCTCAATGCGGTTGCAACATGTTTAAAACGGCAACAGCACCCACTTAATCAACATTGAGTATTTTCCTCTCGTTAATAATTCTATCTAGAGTTGGCTGATTCGACCACGAAAGTTAAGCACGAAAACCGGTCGATTCAATCATTAAACTCTCTATAAACCAGATGAGGAAACGTCAATGTTTTTCCGGGATGCTGTTACCGTTTGACGAGACAGGTGCAAATTAAACAGCGCGTAACCTCCTTTGTAGGTTATTAAGTGGACCTGCGGCAAGCCTTGGCATAGCGACACTTAAGCGGTGACGCAACTTTGAACTTGACGCATATCAAACAATGAACTCGGTCGTGAACTTGGCTGTTAAATTTGCCAGTGAAGCGGAACAGCTTCACCTATTAATATAGCGCCTAGAAGGGCGAATTGAAAGCCGCGATACCAAAGTTTACTTTGCGATCAATTTTGCAATCTAATCTGGTTCATTCCGATCAGCCAAGTGGCTATAGCTCCAGTTTGTTTCCCAGACGCTTGGCCAATTTGGGGACTCGCTTGAAGCCAAAGCTGCTGGCAAAATCGCGATCAAATTCAGTCATCTGGTATTAAACTGAAGTGAGAAATCATTATTCTTAAACTGGCTATTTCGTGTCTTTTTTACTTAAGCCTATTAGCAACTGCGCCGTTTCCTCATGTCGTTTTTTCAGGGGTTCTCGGCTGTGATTTATGGCGCGGTAATTTACAGCATTATTGCGCTGCTGCGCCCTGCTTCTAACCGTGGCTAAAGTCTCTCTGAACCAAATTAACCGTCGCTTCGCGGCCAATGCGGCCATTGAGTCGATCACGTTTGCGGTCCCCGACGGGCAGTTTTGGGTGATGGTGGGGCCGTCGGGCTGCGGCAAGTCCACGGTCCTGAGGCTAATTGCCGGATTAGACCAGCCCAGCAGCGGCGAGATCTACATTGGCGACCGTTTGGTCAATCTGGTGCCAGCCTGTCAGCGGGATGTGGCCATGGTGTTTCAAAACTACGCCCTCTACCCCCACATGACCGTGGCCGAAAACCTCGGCTTTGGCCTGCGGCTGCGCGGTGTAGACGCCAATCGACTCCAAGCCCAGGTTCAGAAAACAGCCGAGGCGCTCAACATTGCCCACCTGCTCGATCGCAAGCCCAAACAGCTCTCGGGCGGGCAGCAGCAGCGAGTTGCTCTGGGCCGGGCGATTGTACGGCAGCCCCAGGTGTTTCTACTGGATGAACCCCTGTCTAATCTCGATGCCCAGCTGCGGGACGAAACCCGCTCTGAGCTGAAGCAGCTGCACCAGCAGTTGGGCATCACCACTCTCTACGTCACCCATGACCAGGTCGAGGCCATGACCCTGGCCGACCAGATTGTGGTGCTGAATCAGGGCAAAATCCAGCAAATTGCTGACCCGCAGACGCTCTACGCCCGGCCTGCTAACCAGATGGTCGCGAGCTTTATCGGTAATCCCCCGATGAACCTGCTGTCCGCTTGCTATGAAGCTAACCAGTTTTGGCTGGGTGATCAGCCAGTCGCCTGTCCGGGTAGGCTGCAATCCCGGCTGGCAGAGTTGCCCCAGCCTGCGGTAGTCTGTTTGGGCATCCGACCCGAGCATCTGCAAATCGCTCCCCCCGAGTCCGGCCTTTCAGCCACGGTTGTCTTGGTTGAACCGCTGGGCCGCGAGGTGCTGGTGCGGGCAGTTCTGGACAGCAGGGCCGAACCGACGTCAGGGCAATCAACCGTTCAGTTCTGGACTAACCCCCAGCAGTCGGTGCGGTTGGGGGAACGGCTGTCCCTGGCTTGGCAGTCAGAGCATCTGGATGTCTTCGATCAGGTCACGGGGCAAAACCTGCTGCTCTAGAGCTGGCTGGTGAATCTGAGTCCCGGCTAGATTTCGGCTAGCTTTGAGAGGGAGCGCAGCGTCGGCTTTTTGTTGGCCATCGCCTGGTTATTTGCCAGCGACTGGGCGGCCTCAGCGTCCACCATCTCCAGGTTGAAGCGGTAGCCCACGTTGCGCACGGTTTGGATCAGGTTGGGCTGGCGCGGATCGATCTCGATCTTTTTCCGCAGCGACAGCACGTGGGTATCGACCGTGCGATGGTTGTCAATTTCGTCGGGCCAGGCTTTACGCAACAGCTCCGTGCGGCTGAGCGGCACCCCGCCCGCCTGAGCCAGCACATACAGCAGGCTGAATTCCTGGGGCGTCAGGTCGATCAGATCATTCTTGAACCGGACCCGGCGCTGCACCAGATCAATTTTCAGGTCGCCGTAGTCGAGCGACATCGGCACCAAGACGGTGCGATTGCGGCGCGTCAGGGCTTCGACCCTTGCCAGAAACTCCTGCATACCGAAGGGCTTGGTCAGGTAGTCATCCGCACCCGCTCGCAGACCTGCCACAATATCGGTTTCGGTACTGCGGGCCGACAAAATCAGAATCAGGGACTGGCGCTGCTGCTGGAGCCAGCGACAAAACTCCAGCCCGTCCCCGTCGGGCAGCTCCGAGTCTAAAACGACGACGGTGGGCTGACGATGCAGGAAGACTTCGCGAGCCTGGTGCAGATCAGCAGCCTGGTGAACCCAATAGCCTGCCTGCTGCAAATGCCATGCAAGCAGCGACCGCAAATGGGGGTTACCTTCTACAATCTGGATGCCAATCGCGCTCACAGGTTAAGTTTCGTGATAAGTCTGCACTAACAAGGCTAACAAAGCATTTGTCAAGGATTTGTAACCACTGTTACTTGCCCCCGCGAGTTTATTTTGCCGCTGCCCCAGGCTTCCACTGAACTGACCGGGAGAAGGGTATAGCCCCAGAGGCATTCCAGGAAAAGCCGAAGGCAATCAGGTTGCAGATCGCGTTCTCTCTATTTTAAATATCTCTACTGGACTGCAAATCACCTCCTGCACAGGATGGATGCCGCCCAGATCCCCTATCTGGTAAATAAAAGATTAATTCCACAGCAATTCTAGGTAAAATAAGGGTAGGATGCTTATCAAGTTTAGACTGGCATCAGGCCGTCTAAAGCCTCGTCCTGAGCCCCTCCTAACCCAGGTTAAACCTAGTTATACTGTTGAGTACCAACTTTGAAGACCAACTTCTAGTCTCAGTATAATCACTGAAGCTGTAAGTTGACCCCGCTAGAAAGTCACATGATTTTAGTAAGTCACCTGCCCTGAACTCCTGCCCCGGAAAGCTCGCGATTGGCCAATTTGTTTCCCAATCTGGCGGCCTCTGCTTAAGGAGTTCTACCTGAGAAAATCACTGTCGTCTAGGCCAATTCTACTTTTTGACTCAACTTAACCTATGCTTCAGGATACACTCACAATCCGCCACTACCAGCGCTTGACCGATGCGCTGGTAGAGCAGTGGAATCGCGGTTACCGGTTTGATGAACTGCGGCTCTATATGGACGGCTACCTAGCCGCACTGCGCCACGCCGACGCCATTGAACCCTACCTGATCAGCCGCCTTAACTGAGCTTGCTGCAAAGGTGTACTATCCCAAGAAACAGCCAACAAAGCCCCTGCCATACCTGAGACCATTGCTATCCCGCCCATACCCACCGCAAACCATAGCCAGCGACCTGATTTTGATTT
>JBJTUI010000400.1:0-8701 GCA_046080625.1 Elainella sp.
TTGAGGCGTACTGTGGCGACGAACAATTTGTTGCAATTGCTCTCGTTCGATTGCGCTCAGTTGTAGCGGTGTTGGAGCCAGTCGGGGCATCGGTTTATCCTCGCTATTCAACCCTGCCTTTATGGTAGCTCTACTTCCGCCTGGGTCTACTAGCTTCAAAATCGGAAGACAACTCCGACATAGGGTCCGTGAAATAGCAGATTCAATTCAAGGTTTTCTCCGCCAACGTCCGTATTGTATTGCAGACTGGAAAGGCGGTAAGCCAACAGCAGAGAGGTATCTCCGGCAAATACCCAATCAAAACCGCCCGTAACGGAAGCGGCTAGCAGAGTGCCGCCAAGGCCCAGACCAGCCAAATCACCCCTCACCCAACCAGCCAGTTTGGGCGACAGATTCCAGCGCAGCCGTCCACTCACCAGCGGTTGCACCAGGGTGGCGCTACCCTCAAAGTCGCGGCTGGTGTCTAGATTAGTGCTGACTTCGATCTCTTGTCGCAGGGCATAGATTCGAATACCGACAATCGCGTCAAAGGCCAGCGGTCCCAGATCGAAATCGCTATCGGCCTGGTTAACGTTTTCGGCGATGCGATAGCCAACACCCAGGTCAAATTGGCCGTACTGCAATTTGACATCTGCGGTGATTTCAGAAGGGAAGATATTGCAGAGACAGTTGGGAATGGGTAAAGTTCTAGTTGAGTCTTGACTGAGGCTGAAGTAAGACCCGTCAAAAATTAAGCCCAGATTGCCTCGCCAGGCTTCTACCCGTCCAGCCAAGGCAAAATTCAGCGGATTTAGGATATCGTCTAGGCCCAGGTCAATATCTGCCGTGAAATTTCGCACCGTCGCGTCGCCCTCCACGCTAAACGGCACAAAAGCATAGGGAGCGAACGCGAAGCGCCAGCGAGGAGAGGTTTCTTCTGGCTCTGGCTCGACTGGGCTGGCTTCAGCCGGAGTTTCAGCCTGCGCGATCGGCTGCTGGTCAACAAACAGCGCTTCTCCCAGATCTGCACTGTGGGAATTGAAAGACTCAAATTCTGGCAGCGTTTGAACCGAATCAGATACATGGGCCAAATCGGACTGGATATTTTCAGCGGCAGAACCTGAATTGGCAGAGGACGAGGCTTCGGATAGACGAACTGAATCAAGTAAGACATCTTCAGTAGAATCAGAGGCAACAGAATCAGAAGCAACAGAATCAGAACGCCGCATATCAACGAGTGGTTCTGCTAGAGAACTGGCCAGAGAGCCGGTTTGAAAGACGTATTGCTGAGAAGTTGAGAGAGGGATTGGGGCAAGGAAATCTAGCTGCTCAGGAGCTGGACTAGCTGGCGCGGCTGCGATCGGCAGTGCCGTTATTTCAACCGTTGCAGCAGCAATTTTTTCGACTTGAAATTCGGGTAGCGGAACGACTGTTGCTGTAGAAGGCGAGGCTATTTCTGTTGCCATAGGATCACCTGCCGCTGGGGGTTGGGCAGGTTCGGATGCATATCCAGCATCGCTCGTTAAGCCAATCACACCAGCGACGATTGGAGCTATCTGAATCAATTGTTTCAGGCGTACTGCTCGCATGATCTCACTCCTCATCCTCGGGGTATTTGCAAAAGATTTTTCAAGCCAGTCAGTTCGGCCTGAATCGCATCGAGCAGGGCGGCACCCTCCAGGCGGTCAGCCAGATCCAGTACGGTGCGGTCGCTTCGCGCCCCCAAAAAGTCGGTGATGTCAATAGAGCTAGCCCGAACGTCCTCCAGAATCGCCAGCCGCTGATTGTCGTCGGCCACGCGAATCACCGTGTTGCTACCCTGCTGCCGAATTTCCAATTGAGCAAAGGTCAAACTGGGAAGGAAAAGCAGATCTCCGTCTGGATCAAAGTCCTGAATGGTGTCGGTACCCTGTTGAGCTCGCAGGGTAAACAGATCGCAGCCGCCTCCGCCGTTAAGCAGGTCGTTGCCTGAACCGCCGCTCAAGAAGTCGATGCCATTGCCGCCCAGCAGTTGGTCTCGACCGGCCTGACCAAATAGGGTATCGGTACCGGACCCACCTTGCAAAATGTCGTTGCCAGAACCGCCCAGCAAAATATCAATCCCGTTGCCTCCCAGCAGAGCATCTTGACCGGCCTGCCCCAGCGCTCGATCGCGGCCTGACCCGCCCTGCAGATTGTCGTTGCCAGAGCCGCCTGCCAGCACATCACTATCCCGAAGCCCTTGCAGCCGGTCGTCTCCTCGGCCTCCCAGCAGCGTATCTCTGCCGCTATTGCCCTCCAGTCGGTCCTGTCCGGCCAGTCCCACCAGACGATCGTTGCCAGCATAGCCTACCAGCAGATTATCTTGTCGGGTACCAATTAGCGTAATGTCATCGGTGATGCCGTCAATCACATCCTGCCGCAGCGTCTCTGCGAAAACACTGTGCCCCCTTGTGGTGGGATGCAGCTGATCCCAGAAAAAGAACTGATTGGGATCGGCGAGGGGATCAGCCGGGAGCAATCCTTGCAGATAGGCACTGGTTACATTCGAGAAACCAAACTGAGCCGGATTTTGGGCAATCTCTTCACCGACGGGAAACAGATCGCTCAAAATGACGTTGAGATTGGCATTGCGCTCCTGGGAATCGCGCTCCAGCGAAGTCAGCGCTGCTTGCAGCCGATTATTGAAGTCGCGGGTGACGCTGGTTAACGGAGTGAGCAGCCCAGCCTCAAGGCTAACGGGAGTGCGGCCCAGATTGGGATTTTGGACCACGACGATATTCTGGGCTCCCAGATTTGCCAGCGTCGTGACGGCAGTTCGGACATTTTCAACCGCCTGACCAACGGCAGCGCTGGTTACGTTCGGCTGGCTGAGAAAATCATCGCCGCCAATCCAGATAAAATATAGGGCTCTGGGGTTTGCGCCCCGAGCCCCAAACGTGCTGGCGAATCGGTCGATCTGATCGAGCAGGCCGCCGAGCCTGAAGGCAGCGGTATCACCAACGTTATCCCGTCCTGTTTTGGCACCGCCAATCGCAAAGTTGGTCAAGGGGGAAGTCGCAAGACCCAGACTCGCCCCCAGCGTTTCAACGGCAACGGGGCCGTTTGAGAATCGCCCATTAAAGTAAGGCGGACTGGGCGGAAACTGACCGCCGCTTAGTCTAAAGATCGTACCAGGGTCTGAGAGACTATCGCCAAACGCAAAAATTCTGGCATCCCTGACCGTCACCCTCACCCGTTCGTTTTGTATGCGTCTCATAAACAGTTAGTCATAAAAGCGTAATCACTCTGAATCTCAAGCACCACGATGCAGCTTTCAAATATCCAGTAATTAAATTTGCAGCGTTCGGTAATCTGTTCTTCTCAATCAAGCTATCGTGAACGAAAACAATCATATTAGAGCAACAGCTGCTCTAACGCAAGTTCAAATCCGATCTCAGGCTGGGATAGGTATCAAGAGTCAGTTTGGCGAGTGAATTACTTACAGTTTTTTGAACAGCAGCAGCAAATTAGCTTGAAACCTTCATCCTGGAACCTGCTGTTCAAAGGGAAAGACCTGTTTCCAGTCTCGCTTCATGTCTACGACGACCCAGCCCGCTGCCTCGGCATCAACCAGAGCTTGCTTTAAGCTGCTCATGCCGCCCTGGTCGTAGGCGAACTCGCGGTCGCTGTCCGTATGCCGTACAATCAGGCCCAGGCTTGCGCCGGAACCGGCGGTTGTCCATTGCAGCATTTGTAAATCGCCGTCAGAGTTGCCAAAGGCAGCGATCGGGCGTTTGCCGATATAGTGCTGAATGGCCGCAGGTTTACCGGCTTTATCATTAAAGAAATAGAGTTCTGGCAGACGCAGAATTATGGGATTGCCGTCGCGCCATTCATACTGAGTTTTATTACTGCTGCCAATCACCCGTTCTGGGGGAACGCCGTAAATTTGTTCGGCACAGGCCCGCATAAACTCCACCCCGCCGCCAGAGACAATGAAGTTTTTGAACCCGTTGGCTTGCAAGTAGGCCAGCAGTTCCAGCATCGGTTGGTAGACCAGTTCTGGATAGGGCCGACCCAGAGCGGGATGTTTTGCGGTAGCCAGCCAATCTTTCGCGATCGCCGCAAACTCATCGGTCGTCATACCCGCATGGGTTGCCATCACCAGCCCCATCAGGGCCGCTTCGCCTCCGGCCATTGCCGCTTTCAAATCGCCTTTCAGCACCGAGGCAAACGGCTCCTGGGTCTGCCACTCCGGATGCTGGGGCGCAAGCTGCTTGACCCGATCAAACACAAAGAACGCCTGCACATACAGCGGTTGTTCTACCCAGAGGGTGCCGTCATTGTCGAACACGGCAATTCGGTCGGCGGGGGGCACAAAGGCTGGGCTGTCGGGTGTAGTGACGGTAGCCACAAAATCCAGAATCGCCTGTTTTGCGGCACCATCATTCCAGGAAGCGAGAGGATTAGCCATAGATTAAAAACTGTTTTACAAAACGATTAACTGGTAAGAGATCCCCCTAGCCCCCTACCCTGGGGGAAGCAAGCTATAGAAAGGGGGAACTGAACCTGCGCGGTTTGAAGTTCCCTTTTTGCAGGGGGCTAGCGCCTGCGGCATCAAAGAAAAGCGCCTGCGGCATTAAAGGAAAGGGGGATCTCTTACCGTTAGTGGTTGCGGCTACTGGCCGCCTCTTCTAGCTGCCGCATCACCGCATCCAGGTTGAAGGAGGCTGGCTTCTGGCGGGGCGGGAACTGGACAAACCCCTCGATTTGCTGTGCCACCTGCCCCTGCATCAGGTAAATCAGATAGGCATGGGAAATCATCCAGTCATAGTAGGTATTGGAATTTTCATCGGCCCGTTCAAAGGGGTCGCGGCGCAGATGAAAGATTTTGGGAATCCGCAGGGGCACGAATGGCTCAAACCAGCATTGCAGCTGTTTGGCTCGCTGTTCCATCAAGACCATCTTCCAGTCCCCAAGCCGCAGGGCGATCAGCTCCCCATCATCGCTGAAATAGAAGAGGGAATTGCGGGGGCTTTCCTGCACTTCACCCGTGAGGTAGGGCAGCATGTTGAAGCCATCTAGATGGACTTTGTAGGTGCTGTTGCCGATGGTGTGCCCCTGCAACAGTTTTTCCTTGATGTCCGGTTCACCCGCCGCCGCTAAGAGGGTGGGCAGAATGTCCTGATGGGAGACAATGCCGTTGACCACCGACCCTGCCGGAATCTTACTGGGCCAGCGGAAAAAGGCCGGAACTCGCCAGCCACCTTCCCAGTTGGTGTTCTTTTCGCTGCGGAAGGGGGTGATTCCGGCATCGGGCCAGGTGTTGTAGTGAACGCCGTTGTCAGTGGAGTACATGACGATCGTGTCTTCGGCAATGCCCAGCTGATCCAGCTTGTCGAGCATTTGACCAATCATCTCATCGTGGGCCACCATCACATCGTTGTAATCGCCCTGACCGCTCTTGCCTTTGTGCTTCTCGGCGGGGTGGGTGCGGAAGTGCATGGCGGCGGTGTTGTACCACACAAAGAACGGCTTGCCCTCTTGATGGGCACGATCAATGAAGCTCAGGGCGTGCTCCGTCACCTCTTCATCAATCGTTTCCATTCGCTTTTTAGTCAGCGGGCCGGTATCTTCCACTTTTTGTCCGCCTTGACCATCCGCCCAGCTGTGGATCACGCCGCGAGGTCCAAATCGCTGTTTGAAGGCAGGGTCTTTGGGGTAATCCGGGTCTTCGGGCTCTTCTTCGGCGTTGAGGTGATACAGATTACCAAAGAACTCATCAAAGCCATGCACAGTGGGCAAAAACTCGTCCTTGTCGCCCAGGTGGTTCTTGCCAAACTGTCCGGTGGTATAGCCCAGGGGTTTGAGCAACTCTGCAATTGTCGGGTCTTCCTTCCGCAGTCCGAGATCGGCTCCTGGCATCCCGACCTTGGTTAAGCCGGTGCGGATCGGATTCTGTCCGGTAATGAAGGCGGCCCGGCCAGCGGTACAGCTTTGCTGCCCGTAGTAGTCGGTAAAAGCAACTCCCTCGTTGGCGACGCGGTCGATGTTGGGAGTGCGGTAGCCCATCTGGCCCCGGCTGTTATAGCTGATGTTCCACCAGCCAATGTCGTCGCCCCAAAGAATCAAAATATTGGGTTTTTTGCCTGTCGTCATAGCAGGTAATCTCCAGGGGAATTATAAAAACCGAAACGAATTGAGCAAGCAAAAGTCAATAGCTTCTATGCATTATCTGGCATTGTTCAGACAATGATATTAGCGTAGGATATTCAAATATCGCTCTTATGCATCGGGTTCCATGTCTTCTTCTTAAGCCTTTAAACAGAATCCCCTGAACGTCTCATGATGATGACCAGTAGCCCTGTTCGCCAGTACTGTTTTCACAACTCTGAAACTCTGAGTCAAGCGCTGAATGTACGGCGGCAGACGACAATTCGACAGCTGAGTCTGAATCCCTTGCAGTGCGATTTACTGCTGATTGAGCATGAGCCGATTAGCTTTTCTTTTACAAAAATCTCTGGCCCCCTACACGTCATGGGAGCCAAAGGAAAGGGATGTCTGGAATTTAGCTTTATTTTACAGGCGGGTCAGCAGGACTTGTTTGCCCATCAGCAGGCGATTCCCCAAACCACTCTGTTTGGGTTTGACTCGACGCGGGAAGCAAATATGATCGTGCCCGCCAACAGCCTCACCTGTGTGGTGCAGATCCAGCAGCAGGCATTTGACTGCTGTGCAGAATTGATGCAGCGTCGTGACTTGAATGCTCGCTTCCTGAAAACCAACTTTGTGACGATTCCAAACATGGTCAGCGGCATACAGGCCCATCTCAAGCAGCTCTACGCGATGGCGCTGCATCATCCCGAATCCCTGACCCAGCCCCAATCGCGCCATCAACTAGAAGATTTTATATCTTTATTGATCGATTCGATTCCCCCTGAAGCCAGCCGGTCGCCATCCCTGCCATCGCCGCGTCGGTTTGAGCTAGTGAAACAGGCTGAGGAGTATATGAGAACACATCTGGAAACACCGATTACTTTAATGTCGCTCTGTCAGGCGCTATATACCAGTGAACGTCCACTCACCTATGGGTTTCGCGAAGTCTATGGCAGCAGCCCAATGGCCTACCTGAAAACCCTGCGGCTCTACGCCGTCCGCACCGAGCTTCAGCAGGCCGAACCTACGACTACCGTGATCGCAGAAATTGCCCACCGCTTTGGCTTTCACAGCATGGGCCACTTCAGTCGGGACTACAAAACCATGTTTGGTGAATTACCCTCAGAAACGCTGAAGCAGAGGAGCGGGGAACTGCTGGCCCTTTAGCTCCCCCACTAGACAACTACGGTGAGGGCGGACGGACAATCAACCGAAAGCCCAGATGACAGGTGGAGGTGTCTAGCGGTTCGGCCATGCGGGCGGGCGGACGATAGCGGCGACAGTAGCTGGGGGCACACAAAAAGGAGCCGCCTTTAATCACTTTGCGGGGAATTTTGACATCAGGGAGATTGGGGTCATAGCTGGCTTCGCGATCGCCGCCGCGAGGATTGACCAGCGAGTCGCAGCACGAATCTTTCTTGATCTGACCATGCTCCTGGTACCAGTCTGTGGTCCATTCCCAGACGTTGCCGATGATGTCGTACAGGCCGTAGCCGTTAGCAGGGAAGGAACCCACCGGAGAGGTGCGCTCATAGCCGTCGGTTTTAAGATTTTCCCAGGGAAACTCGCCCTGCCAGGTGTTCGCCATCATTTTGCCTTTGGGGTGGAGTTCATCGCCCCAGGCAAACTCGGTCTTTTCTCGCCCGCCCCAGGCAGCAAACTCCCATTCTGCTTCGGTAGGGATGACTTTACCGCACCAGTTAGCGTAGGCTTCGACATCTTCATAGGTGACATGCACCACTGGATGGGTTTCGCGTCCCTTGATCGAACTCCCTGGCCCTTCTGGATGCCGCCAGCTGGCACCGGGAATGTAAGCCCACCAGTTGTAGTGATTTCCCCGCTCAACCGGGCGTTCGGGTTTGACGAAGACACAGGAGGAGGGTTGCAGCAGCTCCGGTTTGGCACCGGGATAGTCTTCCAGCTTGGCCGGACGCTCGGCAAAGGTGACATAGCCCGTGGCTTTGACAAACTTCTGGAATTGGGCATTCGTGACTAGATATTGATCCATCCAGAAGCCATCCACCGTGACCGAATGAGCGGGCGCTTCTTCGGCATAGTGGTGATCTGATCCCATTACAAAGGTTCCGCCAGGAATCCACACCATCTCCCTGGCCGGGGGACGACCGGGGGGTTTAGTCGGGGAGGAGAGAGACTGATACTGAGCCATAAAACTTTACCTATTGACTCTGACGTTCTAGCCAGGTTTCTAAATCAGCCACTGTCCCAAAATCCAGCAGCGCTTCACCCAGGTTTTCTAACTGGGCCAGGGAAAGCGTCTCGACTCGTGCTTGCAGCTCTGGCGAGAGTAGCCCCAAACGACGGTTCAGCAGACGCCGGACCAGCAACCGCTCGCCCTGCTCAATGCCCTGCTCAATGCCCTGTTCGATGCCCTGCTGCTTGGTGCGCTGCTCCCACTCCAGATAGGCTTCGCTCAACTGCATCATCAGCTCTTGCTCCTCCTGCTCAACTAACTTGTCAGTAGCTCAGAAGGTAAGCCACTGGTTCTACCAGTGCGACTTGACCAGCTTTGAGCGTTCCCGGAGTTCCGGAGCGCAGGTAAAGTAACTCCCACGGTGGCTTGAACCAAACCGTAGGAGATAAACAC